>NZ_JBRCLD010000055.1:0-21491 GCF_053487655.1 Thermaurantiacus sp.
TTCCGACATTCGAAAGCGGTGGCGCGGGCGGGAACCCACTCCGCGGCCGGTTCCAGACCGGCTTGCCCGTCGTGCCGCCGGTGACGACGAGAACGCCGGAGAGCGCCGGGGCGGCCAGGACAGAGCCGGCCAGCAGCATGACAGCAAGAGCAAGACGCATGAAGGTTCCCCTCCACGGCAGCAGAGGAACCTCCCCACCCATCGGAATTGAACAGATCGTCAGGGATTCGTCAAGATCGCAGCCTTCCCCGGTTGCAGCCAAGGATCAAGCAAGTTCCCGCGCCGGCTAAAGCGTGGACGGACTCGAACCCGCAGCTGCCCTTTGCCCGGCAATCGAGAAGCGTTTCCGCAGCAGCAGCGCGGGCTTCTCGACAAGATGCCAGGAGGCGGCAGCGACCAGCAGCACCGGCACCGCCGCCAACAGCGCCAGGAGCCACCAGTGCTTCACCCCGGTCAGGAGGACGAGGAGCTGGAGGATGGGGAAATGGTAGAGATAGACGCCGTAGCTGAAGTCGCCTCCGCCAAGAAATTCGGGCCGGGGCAGCCTGGCGAGGCCGAGCCATACCGTGAGATAGGCGAGCGGCGGCGCCAGCGCCAGCCAGAACAGCGGCTGCTTCAGCAATGACGAATCACCAAGAACGCCGATTACGGGGATGAGCAGCGCTGCGGCCAGTGCCAGCCGCCAATCATAGGCGATCCGGTGCCGCAGCACGAAGAGGAGGCCGCCGATCAGGAAATAGGGGATGACCTTGGTTGCCTGGGTGAGGATGCCAGAGGCGATGGGAAGGCTCCCGCCATCAGCACCCGAGGCCGAGCGGAGGGCAAGGCCGGCGGCAGCAAGTGCGCAGAGCAACAGATAGGCAAGCGCATAGGGCCACCAGCGCTGTGCCAGGCGCACAAGCATGAGCGCGCCAAGCCCGACATAACAGGCATATTCGAACCGGACGGTCCACAAGCTGCCGTTGACGACATGGGGGACGGGCAGGTCGGTGAAGACTCCGGGAAGCGGGTAGGCGACAAGGCCCACGACATTGCCGAAATAGCGCAGGACCTGCGGGTCCGTGACATAGGCGTTTGCTGGAAGCGATGTCACCAAAGGGCCGAGGAGGAGCGCCGATAACGCGACAACGCACAAGAGCGCCGGGACAATGCGCGCCACCCGGTTGAGAAGATAGGGCAAGAGCGTGACCCGGTGCGCGCTTGCTGTCACCAGGAAGCCCGAGACCACGAAGAACATGGGCACGAAAAGATTGACAAGGAACCAGAAGGCTGTGGCATCGACGAGGCGGGCGTTGCCCGTGGTGAGGGGAAAACAGTGCCAGACGACGACGCCGGAGGCGAGCACCAGACGGAGCAGGTCGAAGCCCGGACCGACACCGCCGAAGCGTTCGAGGCGCCCGCCAATGCTTTCCACCCTATCGTCTCCGCCACCCTGCAACCGGCGCGCCTAGGCGCGGGGCAGGCGCCTGTAAAGCCGGACAGATCCGAAATGGATCGAGAGTGAGGCCGGCGGCCTTGGCTGGCGCTGCCATGGCGGCGCTTGCCTTCCTCCTGATGCAGCTTGCCCCTGCGCCTGCTGGCCTTGGCGCTGATGCCTGGCTTGTCGCTGCCCTTGCCGTTGCCATGGCGATCCTGTGGGTGACAGAAGCAATCCCGATCGCCGCGACGGCGACGCTGCCCTTTCTCCTGCTGCCAACGCTTGGAAACTGGGACCCGGCGGCGGTTGCTGCAAACTATTGGTCTCCGATCCTGTTTCTCGTGCTGGGCGGTGCCATGGTTGCCCGCGCCATCGAGCGTGCCGGGCTGCACCGGCGGATCGCGCTTGGCATTGCCGTGCGGGCGAAGGCGACTGAACGCGGCCTGCTTTTCGGATTTATGGCGGCAACGGCTGCCATCTCGACGATTGTCTCGAACACGGCGGCAGCGCTCATCATGCTGCCGGTTGCGCTTGCGCTTCTTGGCACGCTGGAGACGGTGCGCGGGGCAAGGAGAGAGGCCGAGTTTGGCAAGGCGCTCGTGCTTGGAATTGCCTGGGCGGCAACCATCGGCGGGCTTGGAACTCTCGTCGGCTCGCCGACCAACGCGATCGCCGCCGGAATCCTCAACCGCACGCTTGGCACGGACATCAGCTTCCTCTCCTGGCTTGCCTTCGGCCTGCCCGTAGTTGCGCTTGCGATCCCGCTTGCAGCCCTGCTTTTGGTGCACTTGCATGGTGTGGGGCGTGCGCCGCTTGCTTCTGGCGTCGTCGCACACGCGGTCGGCCGGCCAGGGCCGATGACGGTTGCCGAGAAGCGGCTCCTTCCCGTGCTCGCGTTCCTGCTCCTGGGCTGGGTGGTGCTGCCGCTGCTGCGGGAGCCGCTCGGGCTTGCCACAATCGACGATGCGATCGTGGCCATGGCGGCGGCCCTCTTGCTGCTGCTGGTGCCCGACGGCGCTGGCGGGCGGCTGCTCACGAAGGAGGACCTGCCCGCACTTCCATGGGAAGTGCTGCTGCTGTTCGGTGGCGGCCTTGCGCTTGCTGCTGCCATCACGGACACGGGACTTGCCGGCTGGATCGGCGCTGAGCTCGACGGGCTCGGGGAGCTCCACCCGCTGCTGCGCGCCATGCTGCTGGTTGCCCTCATGGTGCTGGTGACCGAATTTGCCTCCAACGTGGCAACGGCAAGCGGCTTCATGCCAGTGGTGGCAGCGGTGGCGACAGGCGATGCAGCGCCGCTGGCGCTTGCCATGCCGGCTGCGTTCGCGAGGACATCTTTTACTTGCTCAGCAAAGCTTGTATGTGCTATCCGAAAAATACGGGTCGGCATCCAGCGTAGTGGCGGCTAATGTCACCCATGGGTTACAGCCTTGATCCGGCGGACGTTCTGCAGCTATCAGAGCTGCAGAAAAGGTGTTTGCGAGGCGTTCTCTCGCACCTCAACACTCGACAAATCGCTGCCGAGTTGGGACTTTCCGACCGTCAGGTCGAAGTAGCGCTGAGAAGCGCTATTAAGAAATTGGGCGTTTCGTCTCGGAAAGAGGCGGCGTTGCTACTTGCGGCTACCGAGGGAAATTTTCCAAACGCGATGAGCGGCAGCCTCCAGGCACCTGAGGTACCCGGTTGGAACATTAATACCACTAATAGCCCCCAAATCGAACCATTTACGGCCATTAGAGATGCCGATTCGGTTCCATCACGTGTGGCAGCTGAAAGCGACCTCGAGTACTTCGGGTGTGACCAAAGCGGTGACGCTTGGGTTGGCCGGACGGAGACGAGTGCGCTAAGAGTATCGCAAAATTGGGCACTGCAACTTGACCAGAATAGGCTCTCAACAAAGCTGAGGCTCATTCTAATCGTTGTGGTATCGGCATGCTCAGCTTTGCTATTCTCTAGTGTTCTGGTGGCGGTAGCCACCCTAAGTGCCCTCCGGTGAGGCAAGCATATGCCGAGCTGTTGGTGGTCCGACTGGCCCAACCTCGGCCAACTTGGAGAGCCGGTGATGAATCCAAACATGATGCTGCTTGCACGACAGGTAGCGAAACAGCTGTTCGCCACAGAGGAGGCGATTGACGATGCGATTCGTGAGGCTGCAGATTTGGCTCGCCTGATGCCGATTGTACGAGCGGAGGCTCGCGTCTCCGTTGCCGTCGGGCACGACGCCATCGAGAGCGCCATTGCGACCATCGCTTCTCTGGGACAAGCGCGAGAACAGATCAAACAAACGCATGAGGCACTTGCTGCGACCCAGGCCAAAGTAGGCCTCAGAGAGCGTAATTACGGAGGCTTTATAGATAAACCGAGGCACCGGGGGCCTCTGGCCTTGGTTTCGGGGGCGCAAGAGAGCGGATAGGGTTATTTAGGGCATGCACGCGGAGCAAGTAGTCTTTCTAATCATCTTCACGGCGTCGACATCCGTTGCCCTTTGCATGGGTGGAAGAGACGAAAAGAATGCTGCCACAGCGATGCTAGTGGCTGCCCTAACGTCTCCCCTAGTGCAGCAACAAAGCTTTGTTCAAGTCGATCTTCGACTAGTGGCTATTGATATCCTTTTGTTAATTGTATTGACCGGGATTGCGATGAAAAGTAATCGCTATTGGCCGATCTTTGCGACCGGATTTATGCTCAATGGAACGTTGGTTCATTTGTTTCCGGGTTTTTTCGCGTGGGTTACGCCGGACGCCTATGCCGACATGGCTGTGGTATGGGCCTATCCCGTCCAACTGAGCTTGCTGGCGGGCACTATGTTAGAGGCGGGCGGGAAGCTCGCGAAACCGTGACTGGATACCTGCAGCGTGGGGGGTATTACTCGGAATCGTGCCCAGAGAGCACGGCTCTCGGCGACGACGTTGTAAGGACCCATCCGCCAGCCTTGGAAGTAAAGCGAATCCGGGACTGGGGACAGAAAGGGGCTCAGAAGTTTCCGCGTGAGGACCTGGAGCTGCTAGTCCGTTTGTTTCGCGTGCACGGATTGGGTAGCAGGAGTTATCCGTTAGCCGTGCATCTGCTTTCACGAACGGGTGGCCTCGGCTCATTGCTCAGCTTGAGCAAAGAGAGGCTGCGTCAGTTTGGAATGCTTAAAAGTGAGATTGATGCTCTTTCGTTCATTGGCAGTACAATTAATACGATTCTTCGCCGAAGGGCTCAGGACAGTCCCCTAATCAATGATGTAGGTAAAGCTATAGATTTCCTAATGGCAAAAATTGGGCATCTTAATCATGAGGAGATGGTGATTCTTCATCTAAATTCCAGAAACCACTTAATCTTAGATGATACCATATCTAGAGGGACCATAAATCGTGCAATAGTATATCCCAGGGAAATTTTGATACGTTGTCTCGAGGTCGGAAGTACTGGAATTATTTTAGCACATAATCATCCTAGTGGCAATACAGAGCCATCTAAAGATGACATTGTCATAACGAGAATGATTCTGAGAGCTCTTACAACGGTAGAAATCAAACTATATGATCATATTGTGATTGGGAGAGGAAACTATACAAGTATGTTTTGGGCGGGCTACCTCGAATAAGTACCGCCTTGATCCTTGGGAACAACAGCTGACGAGACTCAGGTAGCCACCGAGGTAGTGACATGTTCTAGATCGATCCCCGTGGTTGCTGCCGTAGCAACCGGAGAGGTAGCGCCGCTGGCGCTTGCCATGCCGGCTGCACTCGCGTCTTCCTGGGGGTTCATGATGCCTGCCGGGACGCCCCCCAATGCCATCGCCTTTGCAAGCGGCCGGATCCGGGCCATGGATATGGCAAGGGGCGGCTTCGTCCTCGATCTTCTGGGTGTCCTGCTGCTGCCGGCAATTGCCTTCCTGCTGTGGTGAGGGCGGCTTTTCCTTTGCCTTGTTGACGCTAGAAGGGGGGAAAAAGGGGACCGGCGCATGAAACTGCTCGCAGGCAACAGCAACCCGCAACTGGCGCGGGATATCGCCGGCTATCTCGACATGCCCTTGACCGACGCCAGCGTGCGCCGGTTTGCGGACGAAGAAGTCTTTGTTGAGATCCATGAGAATGTGCGTGGCGAGGATGTGTTCGTCATCCAATCGACTTCCGCGCCGGCAAATGACAACCTGATGGAGCTGCTCATCTGCATCGACGCACTCCGCCGCGCCTCGGCCAAGCGGATTACGGCCGTCATTCCCTATTTCGGCTATGCCCGGCAGGACCGCAAGCCCGGACCCCGCACGCCGATTTCTGCAAAGCTTGTGGCCAATCTCATCACTGTTGCTGGTGCCAGCCGGGTGCTCTCGGTTGATCTCCATGCCGGGCAGATCCAGGGCTTTTTCGACATTCCAACCGACAATCTCTATGCAGCGCCGGTCATGTCGGCGGATATTGATGCCCGCCACCCGAAGGATCGCGAGCGGCTGACCGTGGTCTCGCCCGATGTCGGCGGCGTGGTGCGCGCCCGCGCCCTTGCGCGCCGGCTCGACAATGCGCCGCTTGCCATCGTTGACAAGCGCCGCGAGCGGCCCGGTGAGTCGGAAGTCATGAACATCATCGGCGATGTTGCTGGCCGGGCCTGCATCCTGATCGATGATATTGTCGACTCCGCTGGCACGCTGTGCAACGCTGCGCTTGCGCTGCGCGCGGCAGGCGCCACTTCCGTCTCCGCCTATGTGACGCATGGCGTGCTCTCTGGCGGGGCGGTGGCGCGCGTGGAAGGCTCGGTGCTCGATGAGCTGGTGGTGACGGACTCGATTGCCGCCCCCGAAGCTGCGGGTGAAGCCAGGAAACTGCGCGTCCTCTCGATTGCGCCGCTCATCGGTGAGGCCATTCGCCGCATTGCCGATGAAAGCTCGGTCTCCTCCTTGTTCGACTAGCGTCATGCGTCACGCGGCCGTTGCCATCCTGCTTCTTGCGACACCCGCGCTCGCGCAGCCGGGCAAGTTCTTCGACATCGTCGACACCAACCGGGACGGCGCCATCAGTGCGGCGGAATGGAAGGCCTCCGGCCGGCCGCCGGAGGGCTTCCGGATGATGGACACAAATCGCGACGGCAAGGTCACGCGCGCTGAAGGCCGGGCGGCGATGGAGAAGATGCGCGCTGCAAGACCGATGGCAGCGCCGAGATAGACTCTCTCAGCCGTCGCGAGTCCAGCGCATGGGGTGGGGGTCCAAACGCTCGAGCACATAGAGGCTGCCCCCGGCACCCCGGATCAGGCGGAAATTGTCATCAATATAGCTGATCTGGACGCGGATGGGCCCGGCCGCGGGGGCAGAGAGGGGGTGCACGCTGCGGCCGGCAGCAGTTGCGAGGATGGCGTGCGCAAATGAAATGCTGATCTCGCTTTCGCCTTCGACGCGATAGTCTCCAGCGAGCACGAGCACGCCCGGGGCCCCGTCAGCGTCGAGGAAATGGACGATGTTGTCATAGTGACCGGTTGCGGGATCGGTTTCCTGGAAGATCTCAACGGCAGTAACAGGCTCGGGGGGCAAGAGACCGAAGCTGTAGCGCGCGAGCGTGGTTTCACGCAGCAGGCCAAGGCTCGAGTAGAGGAGATGGCAGCGGCCCTTCAGAAGCGCCTGGGCTGTGGCTGGCTCGGGTGTCGGGTTTTCGGCCTCAAGAGCGCGGGCGAGCGCCTTCAGCCGCTCGACTTCGGTGCCGCCTTCGGCGAAGCCGACTTCGGTTGCCGCGCCGAGTGCGGCAAGATCGGTCTTGAGACGGGCGGCAGTCGGGGAGGCCGGCCGGGGGAGCGAGGCACGGGCGATTTGCATCATCGCCTGCTGCGGGGCTGCCGCGCGGCCGTCAAGCTCGCGCAAATCGGGGCTGGGGCAGTTGGCCCTCAGTCCGTCCCCGAGTCAGTCGATGACGCCGAGCACGATCTTGCCCACATGCCGGCCCTGCTCCATGTAGCGGTGGGCAGCGGCAGCATCCGCGAGCGGGAAGACCTTGTCGAGCCGGGGGACGAGGCGGCCGTCTGCGAAGGCCGGCCAGACCTTCTCTTTCAAGGCGGCGGCAATGCCGGCCTTGAAGGCGACAGTTTGCGGCCGGAGCATCGAGCCCGTGAGCGTGAGGCGGCGGCGCATGATGAGCCCGATGTCGATTTCGGTGCGCTGGCCGCGCTGGAAGGCGATCGAGACATGGCGGCCGCCCTCGGCAAGGCAGACGAGGTTGCGCGGCACATAGTCGCCGCCGACCATGTCGAGGACGATATCGACGCCCGCACCCCCCGTCAGCTCCCGCACTTCGGCTGCGAAATCGCGGGCGTTATAGTCGATGGCGTGGGAAGCGCCGACGTGGCGGGCGGCAGCGCATTTCTCGCCCGTGCCGCAGGTTACGAACACCTCGATCCCGAACAGGGTGCAAAGATCAACGGCGGTGACACCGATACCGGATGTGCCGCCATGGACCAGCACCCGGTCTCCTGGCTTTGCGCCGGCGAGCCCGAACAGGTTCGACCAGACGGTGAAATAGGTCTCAGGGAGCCCGGCGGCCTCGACGAAGCGCATCCCCGGCGGCACCGGCAGGCACTGGCCCTCGGGCGCAACTGCATATTCCGCATAGCCACCGCCGACGAGGAGCGCCGTCACTGGGTCGCCAAGGGAGAGCGTCTCGACACCCTCGCCGAGGGCGACGACGACGCCTGCAGCCTCGAGCCCGGGAATGCTGGTGGTCCCAGGCGGCATTGGGTAGAGGCCAAGCCGCTGGAGAATGTCAGGCCGGTTCACGCCGGCTGCATGCACGCGGATCAGCACTTCGCCTGCGCCCGGCACTGGCACCGGCCGGCGGACCGGGACCAGCACTTCCGGCCCGCCGGGGCCTTCGGGATCGATTGCCGTCATCTCCTCGGGCAAGGCGGGTGCCAGTTCAGCTGCCGCGGTTGCCATGTCTGTCCTTTCTGCTGCCGCCAGGCGCCTGCCAAAGGCGCTGCACTTGTGCAAGGAGGCCCCGGACTTGCACTTGCACCCCGGCTCGCCGACAAGCGCGTGCATGGACGACGACAGCCTCCCCGCCCGCCCGGATGATCCGCTCAGCCTGCTTGCCCGGCAGGATCTCGACCCGCTTTCGGTTGCCGAGCTCGAGGCCCGGATTGCGGCGCTTGAAGCTGAGCTCATGCGCACGCGCGCCAAGCGCGATGCGGCGAGCCAGTTCCGTTCGGCAGCAGACGCGCTGTTCAAGAAGCCCTGACCACCCATGCGCTTTCCCAGGCTCCTCCTGCTGCTGGTGTGGCGCGACCTTGCGCGCGCCGTGGCGCGGCCGGGGGAAGCGCTGCTGCCGCCGGCCTTCTTCCTCCTGGTTGCCATTGTTTTTGCCTTCGCGCTCGGGCCGGACCCAGCGCTGCGCACACGCGTTGGGCTTGGCGTGCTGTGGGTTGGCGCGCTGCTTGCGAGCCTGCTTCCCGTTGCCACCCTTTTTTTGGCCGACTCGGCCGACGGCACGCTCGACCAATATGCCGTGCGCGGAATTGCCACCGAGACGGTGGCGCTCGCCCGGCTGGTGGCGCAGTGGCTGGTGCTTGGCCTGCCGCTTCTTGCTGCGCTTCCCGTTGCCGGGGCGCTGCTAGCCGTGCCAGCGGAGCTGCTGCTTGCCGCCGTGCCCCGGCTTGCGCTTGGCACGCTTGGCCTTGCCGCAGTGGCAACGGCGACGGCTGCGCTCATGGTCGGCGCCCGCGGCGGCGGCGGGCTTGCTGCCATCCTTGCCGTGCCGCTGGCGCTTCCCGTGCTCATTTTTGCAACCGGTGGCACGACGGCGGCGGACGCCGACCGGCTGCTCGTGGCGGCAAGCCTCATCCTTGCTGTGCTGGCGCCGCTTGCTGCCGGGGCAGCGCTCAGGCTGGCGCGTGCGTAGGGGCTGGCGGCAGGGCCCCCCCGGTGGGCCAGCGATTGGCGCCTGTGTGCTGGCGGGCTTGCCATGACGAGGAAACCGGGCGATGCAGCGGCAGCAACAGGAGAACGACTCATGGACCTCAATGCGATTCTGGCAAAGCTCTCGGCCGAGACTGGAGAGACGGTGGAAGCGGTTTCGGCCCGGCTTGCCGAAGCAACAGGCCTGACGGCGGACAAGCTTGACGCCATTCGCTCGGCAGTGACGGCGAAGGCGGCCGAAGGCCAGGCGGATGCGCGCGCGCTCATCGCCGAGGCTGCCGAGAAGGCGGGTGTGGGTGCCGACATGGTGACGGCGCTGTTTGAGAAGGTGAAGGCGGACGTGGAGGCGAAGGGTCTCTCCGGCATGTGGGCGGAGTGGACTGCCGGCCTCGACAAGGATGGGGATGGCAGCATTCTTGATGATCTGAGGGACAGGATCGGCTCCCTGTTCGGCCGCCGCGACGCCTGAGCGCGGGGGCGCTTGTCCGGTTTGTGCTGACAGGGCGTGCGCTGCCCTGCTAGGGAGATGGGCATGGAACGCCCATCTCCGCCGGCGACACGCTGGCATGACCTCGCCAATCCGCACCGGTTCCAGCGGATTTCCGGCCAGATCCTGCCCTGGGTGATGGCAGCTTCGCTTGCCTTCCTGGGTGTTGGCCTTGCGCTTGGGCTGTTTGTTGCGCCGCCGGACTATCTCCAGGGCGAGTCCGTGCGGATCATGTATGTCCATGTGCCTTCGGCCTGGCTTGCGCTTGGCGGCTATGCAGGCATGGCCATTGCCGCCCTTGCTGCGCGGATCTGGCGCCACCCGCTTGCTGATCTTTCGGTGCGCGCAATTGCGCCGGTGGGGGCGGCCTATGCTGCCGTCTGCCTTCTCTCCGGCGCGATCTGGGGCCGGCCCACCTGGGGCACCTGGTGGGTGTGGGACGGCCGGCTGACGTCGATGCTTGTCCTCTTTTTGCTCTATCTTGGCGTGATTGCGCTCATCCACGCCTTCGACGACCGGCTGCGGGGTGCGCGCGCCGCGGGCATTCTTGCCATTCTTGGAGTCATCAACCTGCCCATCATCAAATACAGTGTGGAGTGGTGGAACACGCTGCACCAGCCAGCGAGCATCCGGATTTCGGGCTCGTCGATCCATGCCGAGATGCTGCAGCCGCTGCTGCTTTCGGCCACCGGCTTTGCGCTCCTGTTCGCGGGCATTGTCCTCATGCGGATGCGGGCCCTTATTGCCGAGCAGAAGCGCACCGCGCGGGCGCTGCGGCGCGCGGCGCTCGCTGGCTGACGGTCATGAATCACGCCCCGTTCATCATCGCCGCCTATGTCGCTGCCGCCGCCATTCTCGGTGGCCTTGCCTTCGCCTCATGGATGCGCATGCGCCGTGCCGAAAGGGAGGAGTAGGTGGCAGCGGGCGCCAGCTTGAATGCGAAGAACCAGCGCCTGATGCTCGCCGGGCTTGCCCTTGTCGCTGTCATCGGGGCGGGCCTGATTGCTGTTCCGGCACTTGAGAAGGAGGCGACCTTTTTCTACGCGCCTTCTGATCTTGCCAGGAACCCGCCGGCGCCAGGGGAGCGGATCCGCCTGGGCGGCCTTGTCAAGGACGGCTCGGTTGCGCGCCAGGATGAGGGGCTCACGCTTGCCTTTGTCGTGACTGATGGCGCCCATGAAACGCGCGTGCGCTATACTGGCATCGTGCCTGACCTGTTCCGCGAAGGCCAGGGCGTGGTGGCAACCGGCCGGATCGGCCCCGATGGCGCGTTTGCCGCCGACCAGCTGCTGGCCAAGCATGACGAGAACTATATGCCGCCGGAAGTGGCGAAGAGCCTGGGGAAGGCCGGCATGATGCACCAGACCGGCACGCTCGCCGGCACGCTTCCGGAATGATCCCGAGCTTCGCCGAACTCGGCCATCTTGCGCTGTGGCTGGCGGCTGCGGCTGCGCTGGTGATGGCGGTTGCCCCCTTGCGGCCGGCGCTCGCTGGTCTCGCCCGGCCGGCGGCCGTTGGCCACGGGCTCCTGCTGCTGCTCGCCTATGCGGCGATGACGCATGCCTTCCTGGTCTCCGACTTCTCGGTTGCCCTTGTCGCCAGCAACAGCCACACAGCGAAACCTCTTCTCTACAAGCTGACGGGCGTGTGGGCGAACCACGAAGGCTCGATGCTGCTTTGGGTGCTCATCCTTGCCATCGCTGGCCTTGCGGTTGCAGGCGCTCGCCTGCCGCTGGGCGCGACCTTCCAGGCGCGTGCGCTCGGCAGCCTTGGGATTGTTGCGCTTGGCTTTCTCGCCTTCCTGCTGTTTGCCTCCAACCCCTTTGCCCGGCTCGATCCGGCCCCGCCCGAGGGGATGGGATTGAACCCGCTGCTGCAGGACCCTGGCCTCGCCTTTCACCCGCCGACCCTCTACGTTGGTTATGTCGGCCTCGTCGTTGCCTTTGCGATGGCGGTCGCTGCCCTCCTCGACGGCAAGGTGGGCCCTCAGTGGGCGAAGGTGACCAGGCCCTGGGTCACGCTCGCCTGGGGTTTCCTCACCATGGGAATCGCGCTTGGCTCCTGGTGGGCCTATTATGAGCTGGGCTGGGGCGGCTGGTGGTTCTGGGACCCGGTGGAGAATGCCGCGCTGATGCCGTGGCTCACGGCTACCGCCCTTCTGCATTCGATCCGCGTGCTCGAGACTCGGGATGCGCTTCGCAACTGGACCCTCATGCTTGCGATTGCCGGCTTCACCTTCTCGATGCTTGGCACCTTCATCGTTCGCTCCGGGCTGCTGACTTCGGTCCATGCCTTTGCAGTCGACCCAACCCGGGGCCTCTTCCTTCTCCTGCTGCTGCTCAGCCTTACCGGCTGGGCGCTGCTCGTCTGGGCGCTTCGTGCGCCGAGGGTTGCCGAAGGTGCGCGTTTTGCCATGACCAGCCGGGAGGGCTTCCTGGTTGGGAACAACCTCCTCCTGATGGCGCTCTTGGCCATCGTCTTCATCGGCACCCTTTACCCGCTGGCGCTCGAAGCCTGGAACGGCCGCCAGATCTCGGTTGGCCCGCCCTATTTCAACGCCACGACCGTGCCGCTCATCCTTGCCCTTGCCGCGCTCATGGCCGTTGGCCCGTTCCTTGCCTGGAAGCGGGGCACCACACGCAGCCTCGGGAGGCGACTGCTGCCGGCTGCAATTGCAGCGACTGCGGCGGCGCTTCTCATGCTCGCCCTGTTCGGGGTTGCTGGCGTCTTTGCCCTCTTGGGCTTTGCGGCTGCCGCCTGGCTTGGCGTTGCCAGCCTCCAGCTCCTGCTTCGCCGCGGCTTGACCTTCGGCCGCGCCGGCACCGCGCTTGCGCATCTTGGCGTCGCCCTCACCATTCTGGGGGCGAGTGCAAGTGGCGCGCTCCAGCGCGAGGCGCTGGTCTCGATCCCCGTCGGCGACGGCTTCGAAGTCGCGGGTTTTGCTGTCACACTGGAGGATGTGGCGCCCAAGGCCGGGCCCAACTGGACGGCTCTTGAGGCGAGGCTTGCTGTCCGCCGGGCCGGGGAGCTGATTGCGACTCTGCAGCCGCAGGCGCGCACCTATACTTCGCCGCCGATGGAAACGACCGAGGCGGGAATTGCGATGTGGCGCATGGGCGATCTCTACGCTGTGCTTGGCAAGCCCGATGGCTCGGGCCGCTGGCAGATCCATTTCTGGTGGAAGCCGCTCATCCACCTCCTCTGGTGGGGGGCGGCGCTGATGGCAGTGGGCGCTGTTGTTGCGCTTGGCGGCGCGCTTCGCTTCGCCGCGCTTGCGCGCCGGCGGCCGGCTGCCGCACCTGCACCGGGCGTGCCGCTTCCAGCGGAATAATGCCGCTTTCCCGCTTCCTGCCCCTTCTTGCCCTGCTGGCGCTTGGCGTCTTCCTCGCTGTCAACCTCGGCCGCCCGCAGCAGGCAACCATCCGCTCGGCGATGGTGGGCAAGCCCGTGCCCCTGTTTGCACTGCCTGGGCTTGGTGACCGGCCCGGCCTTGCGACCGCCGATCTCGCCGGGGGCCAGCGGCCGGTCCTTGTCAACTTCTTCGCCAGCTGGTGCCTGCCCTGCCGGGTGGAGGCGCCGCAGCTCAAGGCGCTCGCTGAGGCGGGCCTTCCCATCCACGGCATCGCGCTTCGCGACACGCCCGCCGACATTGCGGCCTTCCTTGCCCGCCATGGCGACCCCTTTGTCCGCATCGGCCGCGACGAGCAGGGCCAGGCGGCCATCGCCTTTGGCTCATCTGGCGTGCCAGAGACCTTCCTTGTCGACCGGAAGGGCATCATCCGCCTACAGCACCAGGGCGAGATAAGGCCTGAACATGTCGCCGAAATCCTTGCTGAGGCGAAGAAATGGCAGTGACGGCCCGCCTCGCCGCCCTCCTCCTCGCCACTTCCGCGGCAGCGGCCAGCGCACAGGGGGCCATGGCGGTTGATCCGGCGCTTGGCACGACGCCGCTCGCCGACCCGGCGGCGGAAGCGCGGGCGATGGCGCTCATGCACGAGCTCAGGTGCTTGACTTGCCAGAACCAGTCGATTGCGGACTCGAACGCCGAGCAGGCCGAAGCCATGCGGGCGCTGGTCCGAAGCCGGATTGCCGCCGGCGCCGAGCCAGAGGCGGTGCGCGCGGACCTGATCGCCCGCTATGGCGACTGGGTGAGCTTCCGCCCGCCGGCGAGGCCGGACACGCTGGCGCTGTGGGCAGTCCCGGCGCTTGCCCTTCTCGTGGGCGGCATTGTTGCCCGCCGGCTGTTCCGGTGAGCCGGTTCGCGACCCTTGCCTTTGTTGCAGGCGCGCTCGCCGCCGGCGTTGCCGGCTATGCCTTCCATGGCCGGCCGCTGCTGCCCGCGGCTCCAGCACCGCCGCCGCAGACGCCAGCGCCAGCGGCCGAGGCCCGGGCGGCTGCGCGCGCGACCCTTCTTGCCAACCCTGGTGACATCGAAGCCTGGATCCGGCTCTCCAATGCCATGATCGCAGCTGGCGACACGGCCGGCGCTGTCGAGGCGATGGAAGTTGCAACCGCTGCCCTTCCTGGCGATGTCAATCTGCGAGTCCAGCAGGGCGTCGCCCTCGTCGCCCATGCCGAAGGCGAAGTGGTGCCAGCCGCCCGGCTCGCCTTCGATCAGGCGTCGGCGCTTGATCCGACCCACCCGGCGCCGCGCTACTTCCTCGGCCTCGCCTGGCTCCAGGCCGGCCGGCCGAAAGAAGCGCTTGGCGTGTGGCGGGAGCTTGCGGCCATGACGCCGCCTGACGCGCCCTGGGCGGAGGAACTCACGCGCATGATCGGTGCGGCCGAAACCATGGCTGTGCTGGGTGTGGGGGAGCGCGCCATTCCGCCTGCAATGGCCGGGGCAGCACGAGGTGGAGCTGCCCCAAGTGCACGCGGCGCAGGCGAGTGATGGCGGGCTGCGGGCTTTCCTGGCTGGCGGTCGGGCCTGCCGAGGGCCGAGCGCCGGCGGCGGCCTGGGTGCGATTGCCCGCCTCCTTGTGCCATGCTAGGGCCCGCCCCGTGGTGTCGGGGACATGACGCGCCGCAGCACGGAATGAGCGCTTGACCAGCCAGACTGTGACGGCCGCAAGCTCCGGCCACATGCGCGACGGGCTGCCGAAGCTGATGCTCGGCGCGCTCGGGGTGGTCTATGGCGACATCGGGACGTCGCCGCTTTATGCGCTGCGCGAAACTTTCATCGGCCACCATCCGCTGCCTGTCGATGCGATGCACCTGCTTGGCATCCTCTCCCTCGTCTTCTGGACGATGATGAGTGTTGTCACCTTCAAATACGTGACTCTCATGCTTCGCGCCGACAATCGCGGCGAAGGCGGGTCGATCGCGCTCCAGGCGCTGCTCCAGCGCCATGCCCAAGGCAAATGGTGGGGCGGACTTGTCGTCGTCATCGGGATTCTGGCCACTTCCCTCTTCTTTGGCGAGAGCATCATCACGCCGGCCATTTCGGTGCTCTCGGCAGTTGAGGGGCTGACGGTGGTGGAAGCCCGGCTGGAGCCACTGGTGCTGCCGCTTGCAATCGGGATTCTGATTGCGCTGTTCGTGCTCCAGGCACGTGGCACGGCGCGAGTCGGTGCCCTGTTTGGACCCATCACCCTTCTCTATTTCACTGTCCTTGCCGTGCTTGGCGTGCTCGCGATTGCGGCCAACCCGGAAGTGCTCAAGGCAGTTTCGCCGCATTATGCCGTCCACTTCTTCCTGACCGACAGCGTGCGCGCCTTTCTTGCGCTCTCGTCTGTTGTGCTCGCTGTCACCGGAGCGGAAGCGCTTTATGCCGACATGGGCCACTTCGGCCGGCGGCCGATCCGCATCTCATGGATGCTGATCGTGCTTCCCGCGCTCATGCTCAATTATCTGGGGCAAGGCGCGCTGCTGCTGAAGCGCCCGGAGGCGATTGCCAACCCCTTCTTCCTGTTGGCGCCTGAGGATCTGCGCCTCGCGCTGGTGGTGCTTGCCACCATGGCGACGGTCATTGCCAGCCAGGCGGTCATCTCCGGTGCCTTTTCCGTCACCCGGCAGGCGGTCCAGCTCGGCTATCTGCCGCGGCTTCGCATCCTCCACACCTCCGAGCGCGCCGAGGGGCAGATCTACATCCCCATCGTCAACTGGTCGCTCCTCGTCCTCGTCGTGCTGCTGGCAGTCGGGTTTGGCTCGTCCTCGAATCTGGCGGCAGCCTATGGCATTTCTGTCACTGGCACGATGTTGGCGGGCACCGTCATGCTCGCGCTTCTCATCATCGAAGTGTGGAAGTGGAAGCTCTGGCTGGCGCTTCCCGTCATCGCCTGGCTGTTCCTTGTCGATACGGCCTATTTCACGGCCAATCTCACCAAGATTCCTGATGGCGGCTGGTTTCCGCTGCTCATTGGCCTGATTGCCTTTACCATGCTCACCACCTGGGCGCGCGGGCGGTTCTTGATGCAGAAGCGGATGAAGGAAGCCGCCATGCCGATCGAGATCTTCATCAAGTCTGCGGCGCGCACGGCCACGCGCGTGCCTGGCACGGCTGTCTTCATGACGTCTTCGGCAAGCGGGGTGCCGCCAGCGCTCCTCCATAACCTGAAGCACAACAAGGTGCTCCACGAGCGCATCATCCTGCTGACCGTCGTCATTGACGAAGTGCCCTATGTGGACCTTGAGGACCGGATCGAAGTCATCGACCTTGGTGACAATTTCTTCCGGATGGTGCTGCGCTATGGCTTCATGCAGGAGCCGGACGTGCCAGCGACCCTGCGGCTGGTTGAGACCTGCGGCCCGCAGATCAAGATGATGGAAACCAGCTTCTTCCTCGCCCGGCAGACGCTCCTGCCCTCGGAACGGCCCGGCATGGCGCTGTGGCGGGAGAAGCTCTTTGCCTGGATGCTGCGGAACGCGGAATCGGCAATGGAGTTCTTCCGTCTGCCAACCAACCGGGTGGTGGAGCTTGGAAGCCAAGTGGAAATCTGACCGCCGGACTGGCGCTGTTTTTGGCCCAGACGGCGCGGAGCAGGGACATAAAAGGGGCCGGGAGTTGCCTCCCGGCCCCTCGATCTTCCGGATTGCGCCGGAGGCTTACTGCTTCATCTCGGCAGCAGCGTCCTTGGCAGCTTCGCCAGCCGCGTCGAGGGCGGTCGCAGCCGCGTCGGTCGCAGTGGTGGCAGCAGCATCAGCCGCGGCGGCAGCACCGGCAGCCGCCGCGTCGGTCGCAGCCGCCGCTGCATCGGTTGCAGCATCAGCCGCAGTCGCAGCCGCATCCGCTGCGGTCTCAGCCGCTTGGGTCGCTTCGACGGCAGCGTCGGTCGCGGTCTCAGCCGCCTTCTTCTCGCCGCAGGCGGCGACCAGCGCGAGGCTCGCAATCGCAGCGAGCGAGAGGACCTTGTTCATTCCTGACCTCCATTGAGGGCAAAAGCGCCCGAGTTTCGCCCGGCCCGGCCTCGCCTTGGTATCCTTCCCTAAGGACCCGCGCCTCGAGGGGCCCCGGTGCAGAGCGTGGCGCCCTTGCAACGGCGGACTGGGAAATGCAAGCCCCTCCATGACGAATAGGTGTCAGCGTGCGACAGCCGGAGAATGCATGGCTTGCATTCCGGCAGGATGGGTATGGCGGAGTGTGGCTGAACAGGGGCTTGACCGCCAGGAGCCGGCGCCGGAAGGGCAGGCCGTGCTCGACTCCGCTGTTGCCACCACGCTCCGCCTGGGCTCGCGCGGATCCCCGCTGGCGCTTGCCCAGTCCCGGATGGTTGCCGAGGCGCTGGCAGCGGCAGGTTTTGGGACGAGTCTTGCGACGGTTGAGACAGCTGGCGACCGCGACCGCGCCCGCCCGCTCGTGGCGCTGGGTGGCAAGGCGGTGTGGACCAAGGAGCTCGACCAGGCGCTGCTCGATGGCAAGATCGATGCCGCCGTCCATTCGCTCAAAGATGTCGAGACCAAGCTTCCCGACGGGCTGGTGCTGGCAGCGGTGCTGCCGCGCGCTGACCCGCGCGACCGGCTGGTTGGCGCCGGCACGCTTGCTGCGCTTGCACCTGGCGCCCGCGTTGGCACTTCCTCGCCTCGCCGTGCAGCCCAGCTCGCCTTCCGGCGGCCAGATGTGGAGGCTGTGCTGTTGCGCGGGAATGTTGCAACCCGCCTTGCGCGAGTCGAGGACGGCACGGTTGCTGCGACCTTCCTTGCGGCTGCTGGGCTCGACCGGCTCGGCATTGCGGCTGGCACCCCGCTTGATCCTGCTGACTGGCTGCCGGCAGCCTCACAGGGGATTGTCGGGATTGCCGCGCGCGCCGATGCCGATGCCGTGCTGGCGGCGCTTGCGGGCATTGATGACCCAGAGACGCACTGCGCTGCCCGTGCCGAGCGTGCGGTCCTCGCCGGGATCGGGGGGTCGTGCCGCACGGCCATTGCCGTTCATGCCAGCGCCACCGGGACGGGCATGCTGCGCCTTCGCGCCGAGCTCTACAGCCCCGACGGCGCCGAACGAGTCGATGCCGTGCAGACGGGCGATGCCAATGATCCGACTGCGCTTGGCGCAGCGGTTGCAGAGGCGCTTCTTGCTGCTGCCACACCTGCCATCCGCGCCTCGCTCGGATGAAGGCGCCGCTTCTTCTTGTCACGCGCCCCGAGCCGGAAGCCTCAGCAACAGTTGCTGCTGCGCGTCTGGCGGGGTTTTCGGCGCTTGCCGCACCGCTCCTTCGCATTCGGCCGGTTGCCGTGCCCAGCGGAGCCGCCAGGCTGGCGCCGGATGCCGTGCTGATGACGTCGGCGCGAAGCGCAGCCCTGCTGCGTGCGGCGCTGCCCGGCCTTGCCCTTGCCACGCCGGTCTTTGCTGTCGGGCCACGGACGGCCGCTGCTGCGCGTGCGGCCGGGTTCAAGGCCGTGTCGGCGACGGCAACGGATGGCCAGGCCGCGCTCGATGCCGCAGTTGCCGCTGGCCACCGCTGCATCCTTCACGCCAGGGGTATCGACCACCGGCAGCTTCGTGTGCCGCCGGCAGTCATGCTGGCGCCGCTGCCGCTCTACCAGGCACGGGCTGTTGCCTCGCTTCCGGCGCCCGCGCGGAGAGCGCTTGCAGCAGGTGCCATTACGCTTCTCTTCTCACCGCGCACTGCCGACCTGTTCCGCCGCCTGGTCGAGCGGGCTGGCCTGTTGCCGGAGGGCCTTGCGATCGTCGCCTTGTCAGAGGCTGTGGCAGCTGCGGCGGGCGCTGGCTGGCGCGGGATCGAAGTGGCGCACCGCCCGCAGACGGCAGAGGTCTTGGCGGCAGCCCGCCGGCTGTGGCAGGGCAGGTGTGGAGGCGCCCATGGCTGACCGGCCAGGCGAAGACAGTTTCGATGCCCTGCGCGCCGGCCGCCAGGAGGTCCGGGCGGTGGCAAGCGAGCCTGCGGCGGCCCCGCTGCGGCCGGCACAGCTGCCCCAGCGCCCGTGGCGCAGGGCGGCAGCAGGTCTCATGGTGCTTGGCGTCATTGCAGGGGGCACGGCGCTTGCCGTGCATGTGCGCGAGCGCGGGCTCTCCTGGCTTGGCGTGCCGCAGCAGCAGGCTGAGGCAGGGGCGCAAGCAGCCGCAGCGGTCGAGACCGAAGCGCTTGCCCGCCGCCTCTCCGGGCTTGAGGCTGAGCTTGCAGCGCTCCGTGCCGGGCCGCCCGATTTGCCGGCTGCCGGCCCGGAGGCCAGAGCCATGGGGCAGCGCCTTGCAGCGCTGGAAGCCGAAGCGCGCCGCCTGGCCGAAGCGGAAGCTGCGAGCGCTGCAAAACTTGCCCAACTCGCTGCGGACATGGCAGCGGCGGGCGTGACATCGGGCGCGGTTGCCGCTGCCACGGCCGAAGCGCGCGACATTTTCCTTCTTGTGAGCTTGCGCCGGCTGATGGAGCAGGGCCGGCCGCTTGGCGCTTTTGATCCGCTGCTGCGCCGGCAGTTCGAAACGCGCGAGCCATCGGCGGTGGCGGCCCTGGTGGGGTGGAGCAGCGCACCAGTCGGCCGGGCTGGGCTTGCCGAACGGCTGGACGCGCTTGCTGCCGTTGAACCGGCTGCGGATGGCGGTGCTGGAGCGGGCTTCTGGAGCCGGCTTTGGCAGCGTCTCTCCAGCCTGGTCGAAATCCGTCAGGGGGCGCAGACTCCTGCCTCGCCGCTGGTGCAGGCCCGCACACGCCTGGCAGAAGGCGATCTTGCGGCTGCCATCGCGCTTGTTGCTGCCCTGCCGCCGACGCCAGAGCAGGCGGCCTGGCTTGCGGACGCCGAGCGGCTGCAGGCGGCCGAGGATGCGCTCGACCGGCTGGAGCTGCTTGTGGTGCAGGCGGCGACGGTAATCCCTGCCTCTTGAGCGCAAGCGCTTGGCAAGCCGCATTGCCCATGGCTAGAGCCGCTGCAAGGAAAGCCAAGGGGACCCCATGCGCGTCGCGATGATTGGAGCCGGCTATGTCGGGCTCGTCTCGGGAGCCTGTTTTGCCGACTTCGGTCACCGCGTGACCATCGTCGATGTGGATGAAGGCCGCATCGCGCGCCTGCGCGCTGGCGAAATGCCGATCTATGAGCCTGGCCTCAAGGAGCTGGTTGCTGCCAATGTCCGGGCCGGGCGCCTTGCCTTTACCACTTCGCTTGCAGACGGCATGGCGGGTGCCGAGGCGGTGTTCATCGCTGTTGGCACGCCCTCGCGCCGGGGCGATGGCCATGCTGATCTCTCCTTTGTGTATGCTGCGGCGCGCGATGTCGCACTCAACCTTGCTGGCTTCACCGTGATCGTGACCAAGTCGACGGTGCCAGTGGGGACAGGCGATGAAGTGGAGCGGATCATCCGCAAGACCAACCCGAATGCTGACGTCGCAGTCGCTTCCAACCCGGAGTTCTTGCGCGAGGGCGCGGCCATTGGCGACTTCAAGCGCCCCGACCGGATTGTGCTTGGGATTGAGGACCCGCGCGCGGAGGCTGTGCTGCGCGAGCTCTACCGCCCGCTGTTCCTGAACGAGGCGCCCATCCTCGTCACAAGGCGGCGGACTGCCGAGCTCATCAAATATGCCGCCAATGCCTTTCTTGCCATCAAGATCGGCTTCATCAACGAGATGGCCGACCTTTGCGAGAAGGTCGGCGCCAATGTGCAGGAAGTGGCGCGCGGCATCGGTCTCGACAAGCGGATCGGGCCCAAGTTCCTGAACGCCGGGCCGGGCTATGGCGGCTCCTGTTTCCCGAAGGATACCCGCGCTCTCATCCAGACGGCCGAGGACCAAGGCACGCCAGTCCGGATTGTGGAGGCTGCAGTCAAGGCCAATGACCTCAGGAAGCGGGCGATGGGCCGCAAGGTGATCGGGGCCTGTGGCGGCGATGTGCGCGGCAAGCGGCTTGCCGTTCTCGGACTGACCTTCAAGCCCGGCACAGACGACATGCGCGAGGCGCCCTCGATCGCCATCATCCAGGCGCTCCAGGATGCTGGGGCCGCGATCATCGCCCATGATCCGGAAGGGATGGAGCAGGCGAAGCTGGTGCTCGACGGCGTTACTTATGCCGACGACCCCTATGCGGCGCTCGACGGGGCCGATGCGATGGTGCTGGTGACAGAGTGGGACGAATATCGCGCCCTTGATCTGGCCCGAGTAAGGCAGTTGCTGCGGACACCGGTGGTGGTTGATCTTCGCAACATCTACCGGCCGGAGGAAATGGCCCGCCACGGCTTTTCCTACACCGGCGTCGGGCGGTGATGGCGGAACGGCCGGCCCGGTTCCTGCCGGCTCTGGCGGCGCTCAACGCCATCCTTGCGCTC
>NZ_JBRCLD010000056.1:0-38875 GCF_053487655.1 Thermaurantiacus sp.
CTGGCGACCCCTACGGGACTCGAACCCGTGTTTTCGCCGTGAAAGGGCGACGTCCTAGACCGCTAGACGAAGGGGCCGTGGCGGGGAGGCGGCGGATTAGTCGGCGCCTGCCGCGTCGTCAAGGTGAAGTTCGGCACGCGCCTGGCCCTGCCAGTCGTTGCGCACCACGTGGCCGGCGAGATGGACTTGGCGGCCGCGCGCGCCCAGAAGCGCAGCACCGGCTGGAGTTTCGGCGGCGCGGAACATGGCAGCGCGCACCCGCCCGCCGTCTGGCCCGACGCCAGTCAAGCGGACATGGCCTCCAGTCTCGGTGACCGAGGCCTTAACGAGCCGGACCGGGCCGAGCGCGATGCGCGGCTCCGGCCAGCCCTCGCCCCATGGACCAGCCGCTTCTAGCGCGGCGTGGAGCACAGGCGTAAGGCCAGCAGGCGCGATGGCAAGATCGACGTGGAGCGGGCGTGCGGTGGGCTGCGCACCGATGGCCGGGCCAAGCCGATCGGCGAGGAAGGTGGCAAGCGCCGGAATCCGCTCGGGTGCGACCGTCAGGCCAGCTGCCATGCCATGGCCGCCGCCAGCGAGCAGGAGACCACGCTCCTTCGCCTCAAGGATTGCCGCGCCAAGATCAATGCCGGCAATCGACCGTCCCGAGCCCTTGGCCGGCCCGTCGCCATCCTTTGCAATGACAATGGCAGGGCGGCCGAGCCGCTCGGTCAGACGCCCCGCGGCGATCCCAATGACGCCAGGGTGCCAGCCCTCGCCGGCTGCAAGGGCGACGGGTGCTTTCGGGTCGATGGCAGCGAAGGCTGCATCCGTCACTTGCGCTTCGATGGCGCGCCGCTCCCTGTTGAGCGCGTCAAGTTGGGCGGCGAGGTGATGGGCTTCCTCATTGTCCTCGGTGGTGAGAAGCCGGACTCCGAGGTCGGCTGTGCCCACCCTCCCGCCAGCATTGAGACGGGGCCCGAGGTGAAAGCCGAGGTCACGGGCGGTTACGGTTGAAAGCCCGGCGACATTGAGCAGCGCAGCAAGTCCAGGGTTGCCGCGCTTGGCGAGGCGCTTGAGGCCGAGTGCGACGAAGATGCGGTTGAGGCCGAGCAGGGGCATGACGTCGGCGACGGTGCCCAGGGCTACGAGATCGAGCAGTTCCTCGAGTGCCGGCTCGGGGCGGCAAGCAAAATGGCCACGACGGCGCAGTTCGCGCCGCAGAGCAACGGCAACCAGGAAGGCGAGACCGGCAGTGCACAGGTGCGCGTGGGCAGCAGCGATCCCGGCGTCGGCCAGCTCGTCGAAGCGGTTGGGGTTGACCAGCGCCAGCGCCGGCGGGAGCGCAGTCGAGGCCTTGTGGTGGTCAACCACAAGGACATCGAGCCCGGCTTCGCGGGCAGCCCCGATTTCGGCGAAGGCTTGGGTGCCACAATCGAGCAAGACAACAAGCGCAGTGCCGCGGGCCTTGAGTGCCAGCAGTGCGTCTCGTGAAGGGCCATAGCCTTCGAGCAGGCGGTCGGGGACGTAATGATCGACTCGGGCCCCGACAGCACGGAGCGTGCGCATGAGTATGGCAGCCGAGGTTGCGCCATCAACGTCATAGTCAGCGAACAGTGTGATGGTCTCGCCACGCGCGACGGCATCGGCGAGGCGGGCTACGGCTGCGTCCATATCGCGGAAGACGGACGGATCGGGCAGCCATTCGCGGAGCACAGGGCGCAGCAGGCGCGGCAAGTGAGCCGCGGCACAGCCGCGGGCCAGCAGCAGCTCCGCGGCGAGCGAATCTGCACCAAAGGACTGGACGGCCGCCAAGTCGAGCGGCCGCGCGCGCCAAACCCAGGGCCTGCCGGAGAAGCCACAGGCGACGCCGAGCGGAGGGAGGTCCCCTTGCGGCGCGCGGAGGGGCGTGGCCGGGCTCAGAGCAATGGCGGGTCGCCGGCGCGGTCGCCGCGGACCCAGCGGATGGTGCCCGAGGAAGCCCGCATCACGACCGATTCGGTGGTGATGCGGCCAGTGCGAAGCCGCTTGACACCCTGGAGGAGCGAGCCGTCGGTCACGCCAGTTGCAGCAAAGATGACATCTCCCCGGGCAAGGTCATGGAGATGGTAGATGCAGTCGAGATCGGTAATCCCGATCCGCCGGGCGCGATTGCGTTCCTCTTCATTGCGGAACAGGAGCCGGCCCTGGAACTGGCCGCCAACGCAGCGGAGCGCAGCGGCCGCGAGCACGCCTTCGGGTGCGCCGCCTGAACCCATGTAGATGTCGATGGTGGTCTCGGGGTTGGTGACGGCGATCACCCCAGCGACATCGCCGTCCCCGATGAGGTGGATGCCACAGCCGAGGCTGCGCAGTTCGCGGATGAGGGCCTCGTGACGGGGCCGGTCGAGCACGCAAGCGATGATTTCGTTGGGCGCAACGCCTTTCGCGCGGGCGAGCGCTTCGATGTTCTCGGTTGGCGAGCGGTCGAGGCTGATGAGGCCCTCGGGATAGCCGGGGCCGATCGCAAGCTTGTCCATATAGACGTCGGGTGCATTGAGCAGCCCGCCTTCCTCGGCGATGGCGAGCACCGCCATGGCATTGGGGCCTGCCTTCGCCGTGATCGTCGTGCCCTCGAGCGGGTCCAATGCGATGTCGATGCGGGGGCCCTCGCCGGTTCCGACCTTCTCGCCGATGAAGAGCATCGGCGCCTCGTCGCGCTCCCCCTCACCGATGACCACAGTGCCGTCGAAGGCGAGGCGGTTGAGGGCATCGCGCATGGCCGAAACAGCAGCCTGGTCGGCTGCCTTCTCGTCGCCACGGCCGATCCAGCGCGAGGCGGCAATCGCGGCATATTCGGTCACCCGCACCATTTCGAGAACCAGGACACGGTCAAGCGTCTGGCTCGGGTCGAGTGGCGGAGTCCGCGGCTTCACAAGCGTTGCCATTCATTCCTCCGTCGTCAGCAGTGGCATGAGGAGCGGCGGCTCGGCAACCGCCGAAAGCGCCGCCATGCGAACGACGGCAGCCCTTGCCGCAGTTTCAGCACATTCATGCGTCACCATCACGACAAGGGCGGTGCCGTCAGCGCCGCCGGCCGGCTGATTGAGGCTCTCGATCGAAACTCCCGAATCGCGCAGGATCGCCGTGAGGTCGGCAAGAACTCCCGGGCGGTCGGCGACGCGCAAGCGAAGGTAGAAGCGGCCGGAACGTTCGGCCGGCCCAGCAGCTGGCAGCGGCTCCAGCTGGGCCGCCGGGGTGGAAAAGGCAGGGCCGGTTTCGCCCCGGGCAATCGCGATCAAGTCGGCGACGACTGCACTTGCCGTCGGGCCGGCACCGGCGCCAGCGCCGACGAAGAGCAGGCGGCCGACGAAGTCACCTTCAGCGACGACTGCATTGAGCGGCCCGGTGACGCTGGCGAGCGGATGGGCACGGGGGACGAGGGATGGCACCACCCGACCTGCAAGCGAGTTGCCCACGCGTTCGGCGATGCCGACAAGGCGGACCTCGTAGCCCAGCGCCTCCGCCTGCCGGACATCGGCGAGGCGGACCCGGCGGATTCCCTCGCTATCGATCTTGGTGAGATCGGGCGGGGTACCGAAGGCGAGTGCAGAGAGGAGTGCGAGCTTGTGGGCGGCGTCCACTCCGTCAATGTCGAAACTGGGGTCGGCCTCCGCATAGCCCTGGGCCTGGGCATCGGCGAGGACGTCCGCAAACTCGAGGCCTTCGGCCGCCATGCGGGAAAGGATGTAGTTGCACGTCCCATTCAGGATTCCATAGACGCGGGCGAGGCGATTGGCAGCGGCCCCTTCGCGCAGGCCCTTGATGACCGGGATCCCGCCAGCCACGGCCGCCTCGAAGCGCAGGGCAGCGCCAGTCTCCTCAGCAAGCGTTGCAAGCTCAAGGCCATGGTGGGCGAGCATAGCCTTGTTGGCAGTCACAAGCGGCTTGCCAGCGCCGAGCGTCGCCCGGGCAAGCGTCAGCGCCGGGCCATCGGCGCCGCCGACCAACTCAACCACGAGATCGACATCGGCGCGGGTGGCGAGGCGGGTGGCGTCATCCTCCCAGGCGAACTGGTTGAGTTCCACGCCCCGGCTGCGGTGGCGATCGCGCGCGGAGACGGCAGTCACGGCGATCGGCCTGCCGGCGCGGGCGGCCACAAGATCGGCGTTGGCGGCAAGTAGACGGATGACACCAGCGCCAACTGTGCCGAGCCCGGCGAGGCCGACTTGGAGGGGAGATGCTGCCATCTGTTCTGCCCTAGCGGCGGGCTCGCCGGGACGGAAGGGTTAGCCGCGCAGCGGGTCCTGCGAGCCGGTCGGCGCCAGCTGAAGGCCCATGCGCGGCCGTGGCGCCTGGCCCAGCCGGTTGAGGGATGTCGGATCCCTGAGGTTGCGGGTGCCATCGAAGAAGGAGAACTCGGGCCGCTTCGTTGCCGCTGCCACAAGCTCGGAAAGCTGGATCCAGCGGTTGAGCAGACGGCGGGCGACATGGCGGCGACCCGGGCGGTCGATTGCCCCGTTCACCAATTCCTCGAACGCGAGCCGCCATGAGGGGGCGTCACTGGCCGGTTGGTTCCAGCCCGAGTCGAAATTGACCAGCAGGGATTCAAGGGCCGCAAGGCTCTTGCGCAGACGCATCCGGCGATGCCCGGGCCAGGCCGAGCCCAGCTTGTCACCTTCGGGTGCGTAGGCTGCGAGCAGCGTCTCGGCCGCTTCTTCGCCATAGCGCGCCATCTGCAAAATAAGGGCTGGCGGCATGTCGAGATTGAGGCCGCCCTCCCGCTTGGGATCGAGCCGGATGGTGACAATCCGGTCGCGGCAGGTCGGCATGGTCATCAGGTCGTTTTCATGGCCGTTGCGGGCGGTGTCGATGATGGACCCGAGCAAGCCAAGGAGCCCCTCGCTATCGAGGTCGGAGCGCCATTCAGGTGCGATCCGGCGGCGATCCTTGGTGTCGAGCTCGATCCGGGATGCCTCCGTCTCCCCTGCGGGCAGGTCGGCAAGATTGATGCAGAAGGTGGGCCTTGCCGGGAGAAGGCTGTCGAACATGGTGACAGGAAAGTTGGAGGTAATCCCGCCGTCTGAAAACCAGCAGGGGCGGAGGAAGGGCTTCTGGTCCCTGGTTTCGCCTTCACTCGTCAAATCGTCGCATCGCCATGCATGCAGGCGAACGGCGGACAAGAGCAGCGGGAAGCTGAGCGACATCCGGACGCCGAGGAGAACCGGGAGCTGTTCCGGCCGGGGCAAGCGCCAGTAGACCTTCCCGCCAGCCACAAAGGTGAGCCACTGGGCAATCGCCTTGCGGTCTTCGTTCCCCGATTCAAGATGCGCGCGCTGCGCCGCATAGGTCGCTCGTGCCATGGAGTCGACAACAGGTTTTGGCAGGACTTGGGAAAGTTCATCGCGGCAGAAATAGAGCCGCATCCCCGGCTTCTCGAGAAAGGGGAAGCGGTGGGGGACTTGGTGGGAGAGGTTGGTGGTGGTCAAGACGAGATCGATTTCGCGCGGCCGGCTCCAGGCGCTCACATCCGGCAGAGGCATCTTGCCGGCCCAGAGGTGACCCATGGTGAGTGGGTCTGAGAGGGGCAGGCTGGCCGCCTCCTGGATCCTGCCGTGGAGCCAGTCGGCCAAATGGTCGGCGGGTGCCTCGACTTCCCGGCAGTCCTCCTGATGGGCGCGCGCCGCCTTCGCCCAGGCGCGCCAGCGCTCGGGCTCGGTTCCACCACAGATGCCGAAGCCGGCGGCGCGGAACCTGCCAAAAATGTCCGGCGGGAACAGGTTGCGTCGCACATGGCACCCAAGCAGCAGGAGGATGGTGGCGAGCGTTACCACCGCAGCAAAGGCGAGAAGCGCCAATGCAATGATGAACGGGCCGGGACCGGTGACGGCGAGGGAGTCGCGCAGCGCAACACCAAGCAGGAGGATGAGCGTAACTGACACCAGCAAGACGGGGACGGCTGCCCAGCCTCCCAGAAGGGCGCCGACTTCGGCAAAGAGCAGACCCGGACCGATGCCTGACTTCAGGACCCCGTCGCGCAAGCGCTCGAGCGGTTCGAGGCCCACGCTAGCACTGAAGAGGGTATTGAGCCGCGTGCGCCCCTTACACAGTTGGGCAAGACACGCGGGAATCTCAGAGATGGTCTGGCTGAACGCTGCCGGGTTGGCGTTTAGCACACCATATTGGGCAGCAGCCATGACGCCGGCTGCGATCGCACCAGCCGAGGCGCCGCCGATGGTCCGGAAGCGGTAGTGCCGGGCGAGCCTGGCTGCGAGCAGCGGATAGACCACCCCGGATGCAGCGCCGCCGCGCATGATGATGTCAGCTTGCGGCTTGTCCTTTTCCTCCAAGCCTCGGGCCGTGGGCGATCACGCCGCCTTGGGCGCCATGATCATGAGCATCTGGCGGCCTTCCATGCGCGGCGCCTGCTCGATCTTGGCAAAATCCGCCGAATCGTCACGCACCCGCTCGAGCAGGCGCAGCCCCAGCTGGCCATGGGCAAGTTCCCGCCCTCGGAAGCGGAGCGTAAGCTTGACCTTGTCCCCCTCTTCAAGGAATTTCCGGACCGAGCGCATCTTGACCTCATAATCATGGTCATCGATGTTCGGCCGCATCTTGATTTCCTTGATTTCCTGGACCTTCTGGGTCTTGCGGGCAGCTGCGGCCTTTTTCTGGGTCTCATATTTGAACTTGCCGACGTCGAGAAACTTGCAGACTGGCGGATCGGCATTGGGGGAAACCTCGACGAGATCGAGGCCGATCTCTTGGGCGGCTGCCAAGGCTTCGCGGGTGTACATGACCCCCAGATTGTCTCCGTTCTCGTCGATGACCCTGACCTTGGGAACGGTGATGAATTCGTTGTAGCGCGGGCCATTGAGCGTTTGTGGCACGGGCATCATCGCGCGGCGGCTGAACGGGGATCGGATGGTCATGTCTCCTTTTCTGACAATCTGGAACCGTAAGATAGCGCATGGGCGCACAGCCGTGAAGGGGATGCGCAAGCCCTAGCCATCGTCGGGAAGCGGAATCCACTCCGTTTCGTCCGGGATCGTGCCGAATCGGCCACCGCTTGGCGCCGCGGCCCAGTCGGCCTTGGCGCGCTCGATGACGGCGGGATCGGAGGCGACGTGGTTCCACCAAATGTGGCGCGGGTCGTCCATCGGCGCGCCACCGAACAGCATGACATGGCCGGGCTCTGCCATCTCGAACCAGACGATGCCGGGTGTGGCGACGCGCATGGTGCCGGCCTTGTATCGGGCGTCTTCGAGCCGAATTGCACCCGAGACAACATCGACACCACCCTCGTCATAATCCTCGTCATACTCAGTGGGCAGTGCGACTTTAGCACCGGCCTTGCCTTGAGCATGGAGACAGAAAATGGGGTGGGGGAAGGCGAGGGGAGACGTTATGCCCCAGGGCGGTTCCGGCGATGAGCCTCTGCCGGGTGCATGCCTTAGTCATCGACGGCAGAGCCTCGGCAGGACGGTGGACGAAGGCGGGCGGATCGGCCTCATGGGGCTTAGGCAGTGCAACGCCGGTCTGATGCCACCCCGGTCTGGATGGCGGGAATGTGGTGGGCGGCAGTGCGGAAATCAGGCGGGGTGCGCGCGGCGTCCGCCCTTGCCGCCTTCGCGTTCGTAGCACCTTTGGCTAGGGCGGACCCACAATGGAAAAGGAGGATGGGCATGCGGCTGAAAAACCGGGTTGCGCTGGTGACCGGGGCGGCGAGTGGGATCGGCCGGGCGATTGCCGGGGCCTTCCATCGCGAGGGCGCCAAAGTCGCAATTGCCGATCTCGACTCGGGTCGGGCGAATGCGGTGGCACAAGCGCTGGACGCGTCAGGGAAGACAGCAATGGCGGTTGCCATGGATGTCGCCGATGAGGCCGCGGTCGAAACTGGCACGGCGGCGGTCATCGCGCGGCTGGGCGGGCTTGACATCCTCGTCTCCAACGCTGGCATCCAGATTGTCGCGCCACTGGTCGAATTCACGCTTGCCGATTGGCGCAAGATGCTGGCCATCCACCTCGACGGCGCGTTTCTGACGACTCGTGCAGCAATGCGGCATATGCAGACCACGGGGCGGGGCGGCGCGATCCTTTACATGGGCTCAGTCCATTCCAAGACTGCATCCAAACTCAAGGCACCCTATGTGACGGCGAAGCATGGCCTCTTGGGGCTTGCCCGCACGGTTGCCAAGGAAGGCGCAGCGCACGGGATCCGTGCAAATGTGATCTGCCCTGGATTTGTCCTGACCCCACTTGTTGAGAAGCAGATCCCGGAGCAGGCGAAGGAACTCGCCATCTCCGAGGAGGAAGTCGTGAAGTCCGTGATGCTCAAGGACACGGTCGATGGCGAATTCACCACGCTTGCCGACGTGGCCGAGGCGGCTGTCTTCCTCGCTGGGTTCGAGAGCGCGGCCCTGACTGGCCAGTCGCTCATCGTCAGCCACGGCTGGCACATGGAATAGCCCTGGCGCCAAGCGCCCCAGCCGCTACCCTGGCACCATGGACCAGCTGCTCTATCGCGACCTTGCACCCGACGAGGCCGCCCGCCTCGCCCGCCATTACCTCGAAACCTATGAGGATGGCGAGCTCTACCTGCAATTTCTCGCCTCCGAGCGCCTGGGGTTCGACGACGGGCGGCTCAAGACGGCGAGCTTCGATGTGAGCCGAGGGTTCGGCCTCAGGGCGGTTGTCGGCGAGACGACCGGCTTTGCCCATTCGAGCGAGGTAAGCGCAGCGGCCATCGCGCGGGCGGCGGAAACGCTCGCTCTCGTCAAGCCCAGTGCAAGGCTGGCGGCAGCGCCGCAAAGGACCAACGCCCGGCGCTACACTGATCAGAATCCCCTCGCGGCCGTGGGCTTTGACCGCAAGGTGGCCCTCCTCCAGGCAATTGATGCCCATGCGCGCGCTGCTGACCCGCGCGTCGTACAGGTGTCGGCCTCGCTTGCGGCCTCCTGGTCGCTCATCGACATCATCCGCCCCGATGGAGTCTGGGTGCGCGACATCCGCCCGCTGGTGCGCCTCAATGTCGCGATCGTTGCCGAGGCCAATGGCCGGCGCGAGTCCGGCAGTTTCGGCCTCGGCGGCCGGACCGGGCCCGAGCATCTGTTCGAAGAGTCCGTCTGGAAGGATGCGGTCGCGCAAGCGCTTGCCCAGGCGCTTGTCAATCTCGAAGCGCAAGCGGCACCTGCGGGCGAGATGCCAGTCGTTCTGGCGCCGGGCTGGCCTGGCATCCTGCTTCATGAAGCTGTCGGCCACGGCCTTGAGGGAGATTTCAACCGCAAGGGCGCCTCCGTCTTCGCCGGCCGGGTCGGCGAGCGGGTGGCAGCACCCGGGGTCACCGTCATCGACGATGGCACACTCGAAGGCCGGCGCGGATCACTCTCCGTCGACGACGAGGGCACACCGAGTGCGCGCACCGTGCTCATCGAGGACGGATACCTTCGCGGCTATATGCAAGATCGCCTCAACGCGCGCCTCATGGGCGTTCCAGCGACCGGCAATGGCCGGCGCGAAAGCTATGCCCATGCGCCCCTGCCGCGGATGACCAACACCTTCTTGGCCGCCGGCACCGAAGACCCTGAGGCCATCCTCGCCCGGGTCGAGCAGGGCATCTACGCGAAAAGCTTCGGCGGCGGCCAAGTCGACATTGTCTCGGGCAAGTTCGTCTTTTCCTGCACCGAAGCGTGGCGGATCGAAAAGGGGCGCCTGACAGTGCCAGTCAAGGGCGCAACTCTCATCGGCAACGGCCCTGAGGTCATGCAGCGGATTGCCGCGATCGGCAATGATCTCGCGCTTGACCCCGGGATTGGCACTTGCGGCAAGGGCGGGCAATCGGTCCCGGCTGGCGTCGGCCAGCCGACACTGCTCGTCGACCGGCTGACGGTGGGCGGTACCGCTTGATGGAAGGCGATTGCCCGCTCCGAGAGGCGGCGCGCCTCCATGACGTGGCGCTCGCCGAGATCTTCGCCGGCCGGCTGCGCGCCGAGGGGATCGAGGCGCAGCTGTTCGACTCCGGCTTTGCTGGGCTGCTCGGTGGCGGTCAGCCGGGAATCCGCCTGATGGTGCCGAAGGCGGACCTCGCCGCGGCCCAGGCACGCATCGCCGCTCCGGACTCCTGACCGGCCAGCTGCTGCCCAATCCTTGGGCATGGCGCCATCTGCTGCGCCTTGCAGGCTGAAAATCTGGGCAACCCATGCTCTGCTTCTGCTGCACTGCACAAGGGTGTGCCGCCGGCTGCCGGGTTGGCACGATTCCTGCATGGAGAAGAAGACAGCTGGGTTCGAAGGGGTCGTCACCTTGAAGCTGATCATTGCTGTGGTGAAGCCGTTCAAGCTCGACGAGGTTCGCGAGGCACTGACCGCGCTCGGTGTGACTGGCATGACGGTGACGGAAGTGAAGGGCTTCGGCCGGCAGAAGGGTCAGACCGAAATCTATCGGGGTGCCGAGTATACGACCAACATGGTGCCGAAGGTGAAGATCGAAGTGGCGGTTCCTGCGGACCTTGCGGCGCGTGCCGTCGAGACGATCCAGCAGACCGCCCATACGGGTGCCATCGGAGACGGCAAGATCTTCGTGCTCGACATTTCCCAGGCGGTCCGGATCCGTACCGGCGAAACCAACGAGACCGCCTTGTGAGCCGGTCCGTGCCAATCATGTTCAAGGAGGGGTCCTTGCCTGCTGAAACGGTCAGTCGCCTTGCCGCACTGGCGAGGGGCGGAGCGCTTGCGCTTCTGCTCCTTGCTGTTCCCGCTCTTGCCCAGGAGGCGGAAGCTGCGCCGGTTCCCAACAAGGGAGATACGGCGTGGATGATTGTGTCCTCCTTACTCGTCATGCTCATGGTCGTGCCCGGCCTTGCCCTCTTCTATGGCGGGCTGGTGCGCACCAAGAACATGCTCTCGGTGCTGACCCAGGTTACGGCAGTTGCAAGCCTTGCCATGATCATGTGGGTGATGGTCGGCTACAGCCTCGCCTTTGGCGGGGACTTCAACCAGTTCATCTCGATGGGCAAGTTCTTCCTCGCTGGGGTCACTTCGGATTCGACAGCAGCGACGTTCACCGACGGCGTGGTCATCCCGGAATTCATCTTTGTCGCCTTCCAGATGACGTTCTCGGCAATCACGATCGCCCTTGTCGTTGGTGGGCTGGTCGAGCGGATGAAGTTTGCCGGGCTGATGGTGTTTGCCATCGTCTGGCTTCTCATCGTCTATTACCCGATTGCGCACATGGTCTGGTATGCTGGTGCGGATGAATCGACGACGGGCCTCATTTTCGGCTGGGGTGCGCTCGACTTCGCTGGTGGCACTGTCGTCCACATCAATGCCGGGGTTTCCGCGCTCGTCGGGGCCTATTTCCTGGGCAGCCGGATTGGTTACCAGAAGGAGCCGATGCCGCCGCATTCGCTCACAATGACGCTTATCGGCACTGGATTGCTGTGGGTTGGCTGGTTTGGCTTCAATGGCGGCTCGGCGCTCGAGGCGGATGGGATTGCCAGCCTCGCCGTTCTCAACACCTTTGTTGCAACGGCAGCTGGCGTGCTGTTCTGGATGCTGTGCGAGAAGCTGACCGGGCACAATGGTTCGCTTCTTGGCGCTTGTTCAGGTGCGATCGCAGGTCTTGTCGCAGTGACGCCAGCGGCAGGCAACAGCGGCCCCTTTGGAGCGGTTCTGTTGGGTGCGGTGGCCGGCTTTCTGTGCTGCCTGTTTGTCATGAAGCTGAAGCCGAAACTTGGCTTTGATGACAGCCTCGACGTCTTTGGTATCCATGGGATCGGGGGCATCATCGGCTCGGTCGGCACGGCCTTCACCATGCTGCCCGCGCTTGGCGGGCCCGGCGACCCGGCAGAATATGTGCTTGGTGCCCAGCTTTGGATCCAGGTGAAGTCAGTGTTGGTCGCGATTGCCTGGGCTGGACTGGGATCGGCCATTGCGTTCGGAATCGCCAAGGCGCTGACAGGCTTGCGCGTGAGCCCCGATGTTGAGCGCGAGGGTCTCGACCTCGGCGAGCATGGCGAGCGCGCCTACAATTACTGAGTTCTCCTTCCTCCCCAAGGAACCACCTCCCCCGGCGGGCAACCGCCGGGGGATTTTTTCGGCCGGAGCGGGCAGCGGCGAGTCGCAAGGCCATCGTCCGAGGACTCCGCGAAGGCCCGGCCGGCCGGGCCTGCGGCGAGTCTGCCGGCCAGGTTTCGCCTGGCGGCAGCCGCCTGCGGCCTAGCGCACCCTCGGCAGGTTCGGACGGAATGGAGGTGGCGGGCCCGCTGGCCGGTCTCGGCGTGGCTGCTGCGACTGGTAGGCGATAAGGCAATGTTCGCCGCAATAGGGAAAGCTGGGGGCGACCGGCTTGCCGCAGAAGTGGAAATCCGGCTCGTCTGGATGGCCGATCGGCCATTTGCAGATGCGATCGGTGAGATCGAGGAGGGTGACCCGGCGGGGCTTCTCAACGGGGCGGGGCGTTCGGCGGGGTGGCGGTGCCGGCAGCCTTGCCTCCGAAGGCAGGCTGGTTGCAGGGGCAGGGGCTTCTGGCGCGCATGCAGGTGTGGACTCGGCCGGAGCCTCGGCTGCTTCGGGACAAGCTGCATCCGCCTCGGCTGCCGGAGCTGCTGCTGGCGCGCGCTTGCGGTTGCGGCTGTCCTTCGCGTCTGCCTTTGCCTCCGCGCCTTTCAAGGGCGACGGGCGGGCGGCGAGGCCGAGCCGGTGCGCCTTGCCGATGACAGCGTTGCGGGTGAGGCCCTCGCCCAGCGCTTCAGCAATCTGGCTGGCCGAGTGACCCTCCTGCCAATATTTCGTCAGAAGCGCGATCCGCTCTTCGGTCCAGGCCATCTTTCTCTCCGATCTTCTGCCCGAATTTTCCGACTGCGCTGCCTTGTCGTCCGAACCTGCGGACGGCTAGGAGCGAGGTCGTGGAAAACCCCTTGGACGTCCCCGCCCGACTGCGTCCACCCGGCGAGCCTGTCATCCGCGGCATCAACTGGCTGGGGGTCCAGACCCTCTATCTGAAGGAGGTGCAGCGCTTCTTCAAGGTCCAGATGCAGACAGTGTGGGCGCCAGCAGTTACGACCCTTTTGTTCCTCGCTATCTTCCTCGTGGCTCTAGGCGATGCAAGGCGCGAACTGCTCGGCGTTCCCTTCGCCAGCTTCCTTGGGCCCGGCCTCATCATCATGGGGATGGCCCAGAACAGTTTCCAGAACACGCTCTCGAGCCTCATCATCGCCAAGGTCCAGGGCACCATTGTCGACGTGCTGATGCCGCCCCTCTCTAGCCGCGAGCTGCTGTTTGCGTGGGTGGCAGGTGCCGTCACGAGGGCATGGCTTGTCGGGCTCGCCATCTGGGGGGCGATGCTGCTTTGGCCTGGAGTCGATGTCGGGATCACCCACGTGTCGCAGGTCCTCCTGTTCGGGACGCTGGGTGCCATCCTGCTCGCCCTCTTGGGCGTGATGACTGGCCTGTGGGCCGACAAGTTCGACCATGGCGCGGCGGTCACCAACTTCCTGGTCCAGCCGCTTACACTGCTTTCAGGCACCTTCTACACCATCGAACGCTTGCCAGCAGCGATGCAGGCACTCAGCCGGGCCAACCCTTTCTTCTACATGATCGACGGCTTTCGTGCTGGCTTCATCGGTGTGGCCGAGGCCGACCCGCGCCTGGGTGCCGCCGTCGTTGGCGGGCTTTGTCTCCTGCTGTGGGTGACAGCCTGGCGCATCCTCGAATCGGGGTGGAAAATCCGGGCCTGAGCGGCTAGGCGGCGAGCTTTGCGGACGCCCTTCGGGCTGACGCGCTCCTTCCCGAGGTGTGCCGATGATACCCGTGCTGATGCCCGTCTATGCCCGTTCCGACGTGGCACCAGTGAGGGGTGAAGGGTGCTACCTCTTCGATGCCGACGGCCGCAAGTGGCTCGATTTCGCCAGCGGAATTGCAGTCAACTGCCTCGGCCATGGTCATCCCCACTTCACCGAGCGGCTGAAGGCGCAGGTGGAGACACTGATCCATGTCTCCAACCTTTATGGCTCGCCGCAACAGGAATCGGTCGCGCGCCGGCTGGTCGAGCTCACCTTCGCTGACACCGTCTTCTTCACCAACTCGGGCGCCGAGGCGATCGAATGCGCAGTCAAGACCTGCCGCCGCTTCCACTTCGTCGCCGGGCGACCGGAGAAGTACCGGATCCTCACCTTCTCCAACGCCTTCCACGGCCGCACCCTGACCGCGATTGCTGCAACCGACCAGGCCAAGCTCCGTGACGGCTTTGATCCGCTGCCCGACTGGTTCCGGGTGCTGCCGTTCGACGATCTCTCAGCCGTCGAGGCTGCCCTCGACGGTTCGATCGGCGGAATCATGGTCGAGCCCATCCAGGGCGAGGGTGGTGTACGCCCGGCCTCGCCTGCGTTTCTGAAGGGCCTGCGCCAACTCTGCGATGCGCATGGTCTCCTCCTCATTCTTGATGAGGTGCAGTGCGGAGTCGGGCGGACCGGCACGCTCTTCGCCCACGAGCAGTACGGCATCACGCCCGACATCATGGCAATCGCCAAAGGGATCGGCGGCGGAGTGCCAGTCGGTGCTTGCCTTGCAACCGAGCGCGCGGCCTCGGGCATGGGGGTGGGCACCCACGGCTCGACCTATGGTGGCAATCCGCTGGCGATGGCCGCTTGCCATGCCGTGCTCGACATCGTCGCCGAGCCGGCGTTCCTTGCAACGGTCAAGGCCCGGGCGGCGCGGCTTCGCTCTGAGCTTGAACAGATGATCGGCAACCATCCGATCTTTGCAGGTGTTCGCGGCATGGGGCTGATGCTGGGCCTCAAGATGACAACCGACAGTCGGGCCTTCGTCAGCCATCTGCGCACCCATGGCCTGCTTGCGGTGGCAGCGGCTGAAAATGTGGTGCGGCTGCTGCCGCCGCTCATCATCGACGAGAACCACATCCGCGAGTGTGTCGAGAAGCTTTCGGCTGCAGCGGCGGACTATCGGGTTCCCGAGGCGGCCTGAGGCGTGCGCCACTTCCTGTCGCTTGCCGATGCCGGACCAGCCGGAGTGCGGCGCATTCTCGATTGCGCGCATGGGATGAAGGCAGCGCGCACCGGGCGCCCAAAAGGCGCGCCCGACGATGGCGCCCAGCTTGCCGGACGGGTGCTCGCTGCCATCTTCGAGAAGCCTTCAACTCGCACCCGCCTTTCCTTTGACATTGCCATGCGCCAGCTGGGCGGTGCGACGCTAACCTTCGCAGCCGGCGACCTCCAGCTCGGCCGCGGCGAGACCATCACCGATACGGCGCGTGTCCTCTCGCGCATGGTCGATTGCGTCATGCTTCGCGCCCGCGACCATGCCGATCTCGAGGCTTTCGCCGCCGCTGCCGAAGTGCCGGTCATCAACGGCCTGACGGATCGGTCACACCCCTGCCAGGCCGTTGCCGATCTGATGACGGTTGAGGAACGGCTCGGCCGGCCGATTAACGAAACTCGCTGGGCCTGGCTCGGCGATGGCAACAATGTCGCCCATTCGCTGATCGAAGCAGCGGGCCTCATGGGGTTTGCACTCCAGATCGCCGGGCCCAAGGCCTATGCGCCCGATGCCGGGATCGTCGCAATGGCAAGGGCCCGGGGCGGCGAGGTCGCGCTCGTCGACACGGCAGAGGAGGCAGTCCGGGGCGCGGATGTCGTGGTCACTGACACCTGGGTCTCAATGGGTGATGAGGATGGCATGGCCCGGCGGCAAGCGATGCAGCCTTTCCAGGTCGGCTCAATGCTGATGGCACTTGCTGCGCCAGGAGCCATCTTCCTCCATTGTCTTCCGGCCCATCGTGGCGAGGAAGTAACCGACGACGTGATCGACGGCCCGCAGTCGGCAGTGTGGGACGAGGCAGAGAACCGCATCCATGCCCAGAAGGCGATCCTGCTGTGGCTGTTCGGGCATCTCGCGGACCTTCCCTTATGACCGACAGCGATCGCCTGCTCGGCTTTCTCATCCCGGCCCGGAGTGCCCGTGGCAGGGTGGTCCGGCTTGGCCCCGCACTCGAGGCGATCCTCTCCGCCCATGCCTACGCCGAAACGCCAGCTCGCCTGCTTGCCCAGGCCCTGGCACTTGCCGCACTGATGGGCGCGATCCTTCGCCCAGATGAAGGGCAAGTGACCATCCAGGCGCAGCCGGCGGCCGGGCGCGAGGGGCCGGTCAGGCTTCTTGTTGCCGATTATCTCGCTGGCGCGCTTCGCGGCTATGTCGCAGTGGACCCTGACCGGAGGTTGGCAGAAGGGGACTCGCTCGACCAGGTGTTCGGCGGTGGCCACCTCGTCATCACCCTCGACCAGTGCGTCTCGGCCGAGCGCTACCAGGGCATTGTTGCGCTCGAAGGCGATTCGCTTGCGGCAGCTGCGCAAGGCTATTTCGCAAGCTCAGAGCAAGTGCCGACCCTCGTGCGGCTTGCAGCCGGGCGCGGGGCCAATGGCAGGATGTGTGCCGGGGGCTTCATCGTCCAGCATCTTGCTCGCGCCGAGGCCGGCGGCACGCGGCTTGGACTTGAGGTCGATGGCGATCACTCCGATTGGGCTCATGTCGCAGCTCTTGCTGGAACCCTTTCCGATTCCGAGCTGATCGACCCCGCGCTGCCGCTTGAGACTCTGCTTTGGCGGCTGTTCCACGAAGAGGAGGTGCGGGTTCTTGCCCCCGTTCGCCTGTCGCGTGGCTGTCGATGCTCGGAAGCCTACATCCGCTCTGTTCTGCTGCGCTTTTCCGAAGGCGAGAGGGCCCATATGCGCGATGAAGACGGACGGATTTCGGTCGATTGCGAATTCTGTTCCAAGCGCTTCCTGTTTGAGGTCTAGAAGCTTCCCGGCTTGCAGCCGATATAGGGGAGCGATGGCTGTCGTTCGCTTTCTTGCCCTGCTGCTGGCTGCACCCGTTGCTGCCCAGATGCCAGCATCCTTGCCAGAGCTCAGGATCTTCGCTGGCGGCTTCCCGACGGGCGCATGGGAAGTGACTGCTGGCGAAGGACCAGCGCGGCGCCACATGCTCTCCGACCCGTCAGCGATGCTGTTTGCAGGCCGCCCGCCCGGCGCTGGCTGCCGCGTGACGGTCGTAACCGACACGCCAGCGCGCGCCGTCCTCACCTGGAGTTGCCCCGGTGGTGACAGCGGCCGCAGCGACATCCGTCGCGACCATGCCGGCCTCTATGTGGTGCATGCACAGGGAGTCTGGGGGCGGCTTCCTTTTGCAATCCAGTCCGAGTTTCGCCATGTCGGAACCGGGAGCAACTGACATCAATCGAAATGGAGGTCGCCCCAAGGCGGTTCGTCGAGATAGGGTGTGACATCCACATCGGCGAGGCTGGCCGGGCGCCACTGCGGATTTCGATCCTTGTCGATGAGCTGGGCGCGCACGCCCTCGAAGAAATCCTGGCCAGCCTTGATCGCCGAGACCATGCGATATTCGCGCCTGAGGCAGGACTCGATGCTGTCCCCTCGGCCCTCGCGGACGCCGATAAGGCTCAGCTTCAGGGAGGTGGGCGACATCCGGCGGATGGTCGAAGCCTGCTCTCGTGCCCAGTCGTCGCCATCGTCGAGCGAGAGGAGGATGTCTTCGACCGTGTCGTGGCTGAAGTGGAAATCAATGCCGTCACGCAATGGGGTGACGCTGTCGGGCCCGGGATCAGTGTCGAAGGTGGCGAGCACCTCCTCGACGGGCTCGTGGCTGTGGGCGAGCCGCTCGACAAGGACGGGAAGCTCGCTTGCTCGCACATAATGGGTGGCAATTCCCGCCGCCTTGCAGGCCGCGCCATCCAGCCTTGCGCCGGTCAATGCCGCCCAGGTGCCGATCTCGCCGGGCAGACGTGGCAGGGCGTGGGTGCCGCCAACATCGGGGATGAGGCCGATCCCAGTCTCGGGCATGGCAAAGCGCGTGCGCTCGGTGGCAACCCGGAAACTGCCGTGAATTGAAAGGCCCACGCCGCCTCCCATGGTGATCCCGTCAATAAGCGCAATGTGAGGCTTGGCGCAGGCCGATATGGCCTGGTTCATGCGATATTCGTCGAAGAAGAAGCCTTCCCACTCACTCGAGCCGGCTCTGCCCGCATGATAGAGCGCGACGACATCGCCGCCAGCGCAAAAGGCCCTGTCACCGGCGCCCTCGATGACGATGGCAGCAATCTCGGGCTCGAGCGACCAGTTGAGCAACTGGCGGTGCCAGGCACGGCACATGGCCCGGTTGAGCGCGTTCAGAGCCTGTGGGCGATTGAGCGTTGCAATGCCGACGCGGCCCTCGCGGCGGAATAGGATATGAGCAGTGTCCTCGTGCATCACGGGGCTTTCTCCAGCATGAGGCCCTCGCCCTCAAGCGGGGTCGGGATGCAACTTGTCGAAAGGCGAGCCAAGAGCCGACCTTCGGGATCGAATAGGTCGCTTTCGGCAAAGGCGATTGTCCGGCCGATCTTCAGGCAGCGGCCCTCGGCGATGATGTCGCGCCCGACGCGTGCGGGGGCAAGGAAGCTCACCTTGAATTCAATGGTGGGAACGACGATGCGCCGCTTTGATTTCACAATGACTGCGAAGGCAGCACAATCATCGAGCATGGCAGCGAGAATTCCGCCCTGCACATTGCCCATCGGGTTGCAGAATTCCGGCTTGCCGACGAATTTCATCCGGACCGTGCCGGCGGCAGAATCGAGGGTGAGGAGCTCTTGTCCAAGCAGCTGGGCGGTTGGTGGAATGCGGGTGCGCATCCGCGCAAGGAGCTCGGCGTCAGTCATCACCATCGGCATGACTCCGGTTCATCGAGCGCTTCCATCGTCATGAGGCCATGCTCCTGGAGCGCAGGCACAAGCGGCGCAAGGGGAGCAAGCGGCCCGGTTGCAAGGAAACGGCCCGGGCCGGGCTCAGGGGGGGTGTCGCCAAGAAGCGCCATCACGCGTCGGGCGATGCCCTCGGCGCCATGGAGGAAAGTGAGCGGCCGCGGCGAGGCGGCGACAAGCTCGGCTTCAAGGAGGGGGAAGTGGGTGCAGGCCAGCACCACGGTATCGAGCGCATCGCCTCCGGGCTGGCCAAGGAGGCCGGCGAGCGCGGCACGGGGTACGGCCGGGTCCACGGCCATGCCGCGGAGCTTCGCTTCGGCAGCCTCGACGAGGGCAGAACTGCCATGGAGGAGCACGGTGCAATCGGCGGCAAAGCGGTTGGCAAGATCAGCGACATAGGGCTGACGCACCGTCGCTTCGGTGCCAAGCACGCCGATGACTCGGCTCCGCGACTGTTCTGCCGCCGGCTTCACGGCCGGCACGGTGCCGACAATCGGGCAGGCGATGACAGGCCGCACCCAGCCGAGCGCGATGGTGGAGGCGGTGTTGCAGGCGATAACGGCAAGCGCGGGCCGGAGCCGTTCGGAAAGCCTACCGATGAGCCCGGCCACGCGTGCGGCGACCTGCGGCTCGGTCTTGGTGCCGTAGGGGAAGCCGGCAGTGTCCGCGCAATAGGCAAGCGAAGCTTCAGGAAACCGGCGGCGGACCGCAGCGAGGACCGAAAGCCCGCCGACGCCCGAATCGAGAAAGAGGATGGGCCCTGGGGCCGATGTGCTCAGGCGATCCGCTCCCTCACATAGGCGCCAGGGGCGTCCGCAAGCGGCGGATAGGCGGGGTGGGTGCCGGGAACGCGCGCTGGCACCTCCTCCCCCGAGCGCGCAGCAAGCCAGCGGATCCAATCGGGCCACCAGCTGCCCTTGGTCTCGGTTGCAGCAGCGCGGAACGCCTCAAGCGTTTCTGGAAGCGGTACGCCTTCTGCCAATGACCAGTACATATATTTGTTGGCAGCAGGCGGGTTGATGACTCCGGCAATATGGCCTGATCCCGCCAGCACGAAGCGGACTGGGCCCTTCAGGTGCCGGGTCAGCTTCCATACCGAGACAGCGGGAGCGATGTGGTCGTCCTTTCCAGCCTGGATATAGGCGGGTGTCCGCACCCGGTCGAGGTCGATCGGAGTGCCAAGCACGGTGAGCCCGCCGGGCTTCGCAAGCCGGTTGTCGCGATAAAAGTCCTTCAAATACGCAAGGTGCCACTTTGCGGGTACATTGGTAGGGTCGGAGTTCCAGTAGAGCAGGTCGAAGGGAACATAGTCCTTCCCCAGCAAATAGTTGTTGACGACATAGTTCCACATGAGGTCGGTGGGGCGAAGCAAGTTGAAGGTGAGGGCAAGATAACGCCCGTCGAACACGCCCGAGGCCCCGAGCTGCTCGATGGTGGCGAGCATCTGGTCATCGACGAAGTGAAGGAGGTCGCCAGCGTCCTCGAAGTCGGTCTGGGCGGTGAAGAAGGTCGCAGAGCAAATCTTGTCCGCCTCGCCGCGGGCCTCCAAGAGAGCGAGGACGACCGCGAGCGTGGTGCCGGCGACGCAATAGCCGATGGTGTGGACGCAAGGGACATCGCAGATGGCCTGGACGGCCTCGATGGCAGCGAGGAAGCCTTCCTCGACATAGGTGTCAAGGGTCGCATCGGCAGTTGTAGCCGAAGCCTGCGCCCAGGAGACGACAAAGACACTCACGCCCTGGTCGACTGCCCAGCGGATGAAGCTTTTCTCAGGCGTCAGATCAAGGATATAATATTTGTTGATCCACGGCGGAAAGATGAGGAGAGGAATCTTGAAGACCGCTGCCGTGGTGGGCGCATAGTGGATGAGCTCGAACATTCGGTTGCGGAAGACGACTTTGCCTGGGGTGGTCGCAACATTGCGGCCGACCTCGAAGGCAGTCTCATCGGTCATGGTCAGCTTGCCCTGGGCAAGGTCGCGGGCGAGATTCTCCATGCCTTTGACGAGACTTTGGCCACCAGTTTCCTGCGCTCGCCTTAGCACCTCGGGGTTCAAGAGGGCGAAGTTGGCCGGGCTCATGGCTTCGACAAGCTGGCGGGTGTGGAAGCGAAGCCTGTCGGCCATCTCGGGCGACAGCTTGTCGAAGACGTGCGAACCGTTGAGCGCGTGGTGGCTACTCAAGAGATAGCTCTTGCGGATCATGTCGAAGAGCGGGTTTTCTGTCCAGGCTTCGCTGCCCAGGCGATTGTTCCGCATGACTTCGGCGGGAAGCTCGGGTGTTGTGCCGGCAACAAAATCGGCCCAGAGCTTGAGCTGGTCTGCCCACCAGTTGGAAGCAAGCCGAGTGAGCTCCGCAGTTGGCGCCTTGCCAGCTTCGTCGAGTGCGGCCCGGCTGAGTTCGGCCCACTGCGCCAGGGGCTGGAACCAGGCCGCATAGCCGCCCGGCAGCGCCGCATCCGGTTCCGTTGCCGGAAGCGCCTGCAGCCAGGCTTCCAGCATTGCCTGTTGCGCCTTGCCGACGGCGGTCACCATGCTCTCGAAGGCCGCCAGGGCCGACATGGCGGGAGACGTCCCTGCTTCTGCGCTCGTGCGCGGTGGATCCTGCAGCGGCGGGGCGGATGACGCTGCCTCCACCTTGGAAGGGCGCGCGCGCGCCCGGCTGGTCCCGGCTGCGGCTTTGCGCGAGGTGCCGGTCTGTCGCTTGCGTTCAGCCATCGATCTCCTCTTTCCCCCGGCCTTAGCCCTTGCCTCTCCCCGCACGGCTGTTCAAGCTGCCCGCCTTGTGGCAGGCCGTTTCTGCGTCACCAGCGGACATGCCCATGGAAGATTTCTACCGCATTCGTCGCCTGCCGCCCTATGTCATCGCCGAAGTGAATGCGATGCGCGCTGCCGCCCGCCAGCGCGGGGACGACATCATCGACCTCGGCATGGGGAACCCGGATCTGCCGCCGCCGCCGCATGTCATTGCCAAGCTCGCCGAAGTGGCAGCCAAGCCCGATGCCCACGGCTACTCCTCCTCCAAGGGGATTCCCGGGCTCCGCCGTGCCCAGGCCGGCTATTATGCGCGCCGGTTCGGTGTGGAGCTCGATCCTGAAACCGAGATCGTTGTGACGCTGGGTTCCAAGGAGGGTCTCGCCAACCTCGCCCAGGCCATCACGGCACCGGGTGACGTGGTGCTGGCGCCCAATCCCAGCTACCCCATCCACACCTTCGGCTTCATCATTGCCGGCGCCACCATCCGCTCGATTCCGACGACGCCCGGGCCCGGCTTCTTCGCAAGCCTGGAGCGCGCCGTCCGCTTCACTGTGCCCAAGCCGACCGTGATGGTGATCGGCTATCCTTCCAACCCTACCGCCGAAGTGGTCGACCGTGGCTTCTATGCCGAGGTCGTCGCCTTTGCCCGCGAGCACAAGCTCTGGGTGCTTTCGGATCTCGCCTATGCCGAACTCTATTTTGACGGCAAGCCGACTCCTTCCATCCTCGAGGTGCCTGGCGCCAAGGAGGTCGCGGTCGAATTCACCAGCATGTCCAAAACCTATTCGATGGCAGGCTGGCGGATCGGCTTCGCGGTCGGCAACCGGACTCTCATCAACGCGCTGACACGGGTCAAGAGCTATCTCGACTATGGCGCCTTTACGCCGATCCAGGCGGCAGCGGTTGCCGCGCTCAACGGCCCGCAAGACATTGTTGCTGCCAACCGCGCTCTCTACCACAAGCGGCGCGACGTGCTGGTTGAGAGCTTCGGCCGCGCCGGCTGGGACATTCCGCCGCCGCCGGCCTCGATGTTTGCTTGGGCGCCGCTTCCGCCGGCCCTCAAGGACATGGGCAGCCTCGAGTTCGCCAAGCAGCTGTTGACCCATGCCCGCGTTGCGGTGGCGCCGGGCGTTGGCTATGGCGAGGAAGGCGAGGGCTATGTGCGAATTGCGCTCGTTGAGAACGAGCAGCGGCTGCGCCAGGCGGCGCGGCAGATCCGGCGCTATCTCCAGTCCATGGGCGTCAACGAGGCGATTCGGGCGCACGGCTGAAGTGCGGGCGGGCGCGTCGTGGCACAGGCAGGGCGGAGCGGCAGTATCGCTTCATCACCCAGCCAGGGCGGCGATGCGCGCAACCGTGTCGGCCTCGGCTGCTGGCTTGTCCGTGCGGATACGGGCGATCCTCGGGAAACGGAGCGCAAGGCCAGACTTGTGGCGGCTGCTCGCGGCAACGCCTTCGAAGGCGATTTCCAGGACGAGGCGCTTCTCCACTTCGCGCACCGGGCCGAAGCGGGCGGTCGTATGGTCGCGCACCCATTTGTCGAGCCATCGGAGCTCGGCATCCGTGAAGCCGAAATAGGCCTTGCCGACCGGAAGGAGGGTGCCGTCCGGCCCCCAGGCGCCGAAGGTGAAGTCGGAGTAGAAACTCGAGCGTTTGCCGTGACCGCGCTGGGCGTACATCAAGACGCAGTCGGCCATCATCGGCTCTTTCTTCCACTTCCACCACAGGCCTGTCACACGGCCAGCGACATAGGGGCTGTCGCGGCGTTTGAGCATGAGCCCCTCGATGCTGGGATGGGGCGGTCGGGTGCGGGCTTCAGCAAGCGCGGCTGGGCTTGCCACCTCAACAAGTGGAGACAAGTCGAAGCGGTCAGGCCGGAGGGTTGCGACCAGGGCCTCGAGCCGGGCGCGGCGGGCAGTCCAAGGAAGGGGGCGCACGTCCTGGCCATGTTCGGAGAGCAGATCATAGGCGCGCAGGAACACCGGGGCCTCGCGCAGGAGCTTCGCGTCGGGCGCCTTGCGGTTGAGGCGACTCTGGAGGGCGTTGAAGCTGGCCGGATGGCCATCGGCGCCGCGCACCAGCAGCTCGCCATCGAGGGCGACTGGCGTTTCGGGAAGCGCGGCGACAAGATCTGGGAAGCTTTGGGAAATATCGTTGCCATCGCGCGAAAAGAGCCGGCGCATGCCGGCAGCGGCTACGGCCTGGACACGGATGCCGTCCCACTTCCATTCGACAGCGTAAGCGGCGAGGTCGAGCGTGTCTGGTGCGTCGAGTGGGTGGGCGAGCATGAACGGGCGGAACCCCCCGCCGGATTGCGGCTGGGGCCCTCGGCCCTCGGCCCAGGCGAAGAGGCTTTGGTATGGCGGCTCGAGGCCGTGCCAGACTTCTTCGACGTGCGCAATGTCGAGCCCGAAGCGTTCGGCGAAGGCGAGGCGGGCGAGGCGGGCTCCAGCGCCGACGCGGAGTGCACCGGTTGCAAGCTTGAGAAGCGCGAAGCGGCCGGAGGCATCGAGCCGGTCAAGAAGGCTCGCAAGCGTTTCCGGCGCGCTGGCGCGGGTGGCATTCTGCAAGCGCTCGATGGCTTCGGCAAGCGATGGCGCAGTCGCCGGTCCGGCTTCAGGCCACAGGAGGGCGACGGTTTCGGCGAGGTCTCCGACATAGTCGTAGGAAAGGCGGAACAGGACCGGGTCGGTCTTCGCCTCGATGAGGGCGCGGATGAGGGCGGGCTTGACGGCGGGGAGGGTGAGCCCGCCGGTCAAGGCTGCGAGCGCGAAACCGCGATCAGGATCGGGGACAGAGGCGAGGTGATCGCCAATCAAGCGGAGCTTCCCAGTCCGCGAAGGCGTGGTGGAGAGGGCATCGAGCAGGGCGGCGAAGCGCTGCATCGTCAGTCGGCCTCGTCGTCGCGGCCAACGAGGTGGAGTGCACGGGCGCGGACCTGGCGGGTCTCGCACCAGTGGACCAGCGCGTCGTCGCGGCCATGGGTCACCCAGACTTCGCGGGGGCGGAGTTCGGCGATGGTGGCGGTGAGTTCGTCCCAGTCGGCATGGTCGGAGAGGATGAGGGGTAGCTCCACGCCGCGCTGGCGCGCTCGCGCCCGGATTCGCATCCAGCCCGAAGCCATGGCGGGCAGCGGATCGGGGAGGCGGCGCGACCAGCGGTCAGCAAGTGCAGACGGCGGGGCAAGCAGGATGGCACCGGCGAGCGCATCGCGCTCGGTGCCGGCGACAGGGCGGAAATCGCCTAATTGCACGCCATGGGCGGCATAGAGGGCCATCAGCTTTTCCATCGCGCCATGGAGGTAGAGGGGAGCATGATGGCCTGCAGCGCGCAGGAGGGCGGCAAGGCGCTGGGCCTTGCCAAGCGCGTAGGCACCAACAAGGAGCGCGCGATCGGGATTGCGTGCGGCGGTCTCAAGAAGGCGTGCCACCTCGGTTGCAGGCGGCGGGTGGCGAAACACCGGCAGCGCGAAGGTCGCCTCGGTCACGAGGATGTCGCAGGGGACGGGTTCGAAGGGAGCGCAAGTGGGATCTGGCGAACGCTTATAGTCGCCGGTCACCACGATGACGGTGCCATCAGGGCCTTCCATCCGGATCTGGGCCGAGCCGAGGATATGGCCGGCTGGGTGGAGCGAAACGGTGACACCAGCGAAATCGGCGCGTGCGCCATAGCCAAGCGGCTGCGCAATGGCAGGGGATTGGCCGCGGGCAGCCATGATGGCAAGGGTCTCGGCTGTGGCCCAGGCCTCGCCATGGCCGGCGCGGGCGTGGTCGCTGTGGCCATGGGTGACGAGCGCACGCGGGACGGGCCGTGCCGGGTCGATCCAGACATCGGCGGCCTTGAGGCGAAGCCCCTGCGGATTGATTTCGATCCACTCCGGCACGCGCATCGCGCCCCTTGCTAGGCCTTTCTTTGGGGTCGTTCCAGCGATGCGGCTTTTTCGCGCCTCAGGGCATCTCTAAGGACGCGGCAATGACCCCTGTCGAAATCATCGCAGACGCCATTGCGGCTCTTGCCGCTGTTGTCTTTGTCTCCATCCCGGTTGCCGGCGTTCCCGTGCAGCTCATCGTGCTGTGGCTTGCCGTTGCAATGCTTTTCACAACCGTCTGGCTTGGACTGCCGCAGCTCAGGGGCTTCGCGCTCGGCTGGGGAGCACTGCTGGGCAAGCGGCAAGATGCGCGCGCACCTGGTCGGGTGTCGCAGTTCCAGGCGCTTTCGACCGCGCTCGCGTCCACCGTCGGGCTCGGCAACATCGCCGGGGTTGCCGTCGCGGTTGCAACCGGTGGTCCGGGTGCGATTTTCTGGATGGTTATCATCGGCTTCTTTGCCATGGGCTTGAAGTGCGCCGAAGTGACTCTTGGGCTCATGTTCCGCGACGAGCTTGCAAGCGGCCGCGTGGTTGGCGGGCCGGCCGTCACCCTCATGCGCGGGCTGGCCTCCATCGGCCTGCCGCGGCTGGGGCGGCGGCTTGCCCGGATCCACGCGGTCTTCATGATCGTCGGCTGCATGTCCCTGTTTCAGGTGAACCAAGCACAAGTCCAGGTCGCCAGCGCTTTCGGCTTCGAGGCGCCGCTTGCCTTCGGCCTTGGTTTCGCCCTGCTGGTCGCAGTGGTCCTGCTCGGCTCGATCGCCTGGATCGGGCGTGTTGCAGGCCGGGTCGTGCCGGCCATGTGCCTTCTCTATGTCTTGGCCTGCGTGACGGTCATCCTCGCCAATATCGCCCAAGTGTCGACAGCGCTCACAAAAATTGTGGCAGAAGCCTTTGTGCCGGACGCTGTAGCGGGAGGAGCCGTCGGCGTCTTCGTTATCGGCATGCGCCGAGCCGTCTATTCTTCTGAAGCCGGTATCGGCACTGCAGTCGTGGCCCATGCCCAGGCGCGTACGCGCGAGCCAGCGAGTGAAGGCATGGTGGCCCTCATCGAGCCCTTTATTGATACGGTCGTCATCTGCACCTTGTCGGGGCTGACGCTCGTGGTGACTGGACTTTACCTTGAAGACCTGACTGGAGTCCAGATGACATCGGCGGCACTTCAGACCGTAATCCCCGGTGCGCCGGCAGTTCTTGCCGTAGTCGTCTTCTTGTTTGCCTATTCAACGGTGCTCGCAAACGGCTTCTATGCCGCTGAGGCCTTCCAGTTCTTGACCCGCCACGGCCGCTGGCATGAATTCGGTTTCAAGGCCGCCTATTGCGCTGCGCTGCCCTTGGGCGCGCTGCTCGAGCCAGGACAGATCCTCGACCTGGTCGACTCTGCCTTCTTCCTGATGGCCATTCCCAATGTCGTCGGCATCTATCTGCTGGCCGGGCCGCTCAGGCGCGAGGTCAACGGCTATTTCGCACGACATCGTCGCGCGCCGGCGTGGAAGAGCGACTGAACTCGGAAGAACGGCCCCCATCTTGCCTCCATTTGGAAGGCGGGCATGCTGCGACCTTCCTTGGCAACCCCAGTTGTCCGGACGGCGTGGGAAGGGTAACCGGGCCGGCATGGCAGTTTCCCGGCGCACAGTCATCGTGTCTGCCGCCGGTGGCCTGGCGCTGGTGGGTGCTGGCGGCTGGTGGCGGGTTGCCCGCATGCCCGAGACGGCAACCGCGCCTTGGGACTTGTCCGGGCCAGCTCCCGCCGACATCCGGCTCGATGCCTTTCGCCATGCCATCCTTGCGCCGAGCCCGCACAACCTCCAGCCGTGGCGGATCCGGCTCGACGGGGAAGATGGGGCAACGCTCTTCTGCGACCTTGACCGGCGGCTGCCGCAGACCGACCCCTTCGACCGGCAAGTGACCATCGGTTTTGGCGCCTTCCTCGAGCTTGCCCGGATGGCCGCGCGCGCCCGGGGCTATGAAATGGAAATTCTGCCCTTCCCGGAAGGGGCGCCGATGGGGGATCGCGCCGGCCGCCTCGATTCGCGACCGGTTGCCAGCCTCAAGTTCAAAGCTGTCGCAGGTTTGTCTTCTGACCCGCTGTTCGCTCAGATCCCGGAGCGCCGGTCCAACAGGAGCATCTATGACATGGCCCGCCCGGTGGATCGGCGAGAACTCCGCCGGCTGACTTCCAATGGCCTCGACTGGCGGGTGCGGGGGACGACGACTCCTGACTATGTGGCGCAGATCCGGGATCTCGCGCTGGAGGCGATTGCGATTGAGACGAAGACGCTGCGCGTGCACCAAGAGACGGTGGCGGTGATGCGGATCGGCGCGCGTGAAGTCGATGCCAGGCCGGATGGAATCGACCTGACCGGGCCGGGAGTCGAAGCTGGCGCCGCGCTTGGCCTCATCACCCGGGAGAAGCTCGTGGACCCGTCCTCTACTGCCTTCGGGCAAAGGCTGACGCAGCTTGAGAAAATCTATGCCGCAGCACCAGCCTTTATCTGGGTGGTGACCGACCGGAACGATCGCACAAGCCAGCTCACGGCCGGGCGGGTCTATGTCCGGGTCAACCTGGCGGCCGCTTTGCTCGGGCTTGCGATGCACCCGATGAGCCAGGCACTACAGGAATATCCCGAAGTGGCCGATGTCCATGCCCGCCTTCATGCGCTCCTCGTGCCCGAGGGCGGGCGGGTGCAGATGCTGGCGCGTGTCGGTTACGGGCCTGCGGTGCCGCCGGCGCCGCGCTACCCGCTTGCAGCGAAGCTGGTCTGAGCTGTGGTGGCCGAGGCGATCACACCGGTCGCTTCGAGCTGGTCCAGTGCGCTTGCATCGAGGCCGAGGATGCCGCCCAAGACGGCGCGCGTGTCCTGGCCGAGGCGAGGCGGGGCGGCGCGGATCGTCGCCGGCGTCGCCGAGAGTTTTTGCGGGTAGCCAACAAGGCGCAGTTCGGTGCCATCCTCGCGGGCCACCGTTTCAACAAGGCCTGTCGCTTTGACCTGGGAGTCGGCGAAGACATCGGGAAGCGCGTTGATCGGCCCGGCTGGTACTCCCGCTTCAGCAAGTGCCACAAGAAGGTCGGCGCGGGTGCGGCGCGACGTTTCCGCAGCGATCTCGGCTTCGAGCGCGGCGCGCGCCTGCTGGCGGCCGGCGTTGGTCAAGAACCGCGGGTCGGCGGCAAGATCGGGCCGGCCAAGCACGAGCGCAAGCGCACGGAACTGGCGGTCAGAGCCGACAGCGATGAGGAGCGTGCCGTCAGAAGCGGGGAAGTCGCGGTAGGGGACGACGGTGGCATGGGCATTGCCCGAGCGCTCGGGCACGCTGCCGGCGTTGAGCCAAGCCGCCCAGTGGTTGGCGAGCATGGCAATCTGGGCCTGGAGGAGGCCGGCGTCGATATGCTGGCCCTTGCCTGTTGCCCGCGCATGGTGGAGTGCGGCCAGCATCGAAAGTCCTGCATAGAGGCCGGTTGCAAGATCGGCGATTGGGATGCCGGCGCGAAGCGGCCCGCCGCCCGCCTCGCCAGTGATTGCCATGAGCCCGCCCATGCCCTGGATCAGGAAATCATAGCCCGCTTCTGCAGCACGCGGGCCGGTCTGGCCGAAGCCCGTAATCGAGCAGGTGACAAGGCGTGGGTTGGCGCGCCGGAGTTCGGCGAGGTCGAGCCCGTAGCGGGCGAGCGTGCCAGTGCGGAAATTTTCGACCAGAAGATCGGCATGGCACGCGAGCGCGCGGATGAGGGCGGCACCCTCCGGCTTTGCGAAATCGATCGCGAGGCTTTGCTTGTTGCGATTGGCAGCAGCGAAATAGCAGGAGTCCCCGCTGCCGTCGGGAAGAAAGGGCGGGCCCCAGCCGCGTGTGTCGTCGCCTGCTCGGGGCCGTTCAACCTTCCACACCGTCGCCCCGAGATCGGCAAGCGCCTGGGTTGCCCACGGACCGGCAAGCACGCGCGAGAGATCGAGCACGCAGACATCGGCCAACGGCCCAGCGCGCTGTGGAACGATGGAAGAGGGGGCCATGCCATGCGCGCCCTTGCCAGCCGGCAGCGGCGCGTCAAGAGCGGGGCTAGAACTGGACCCGCTTGGTATAGCCCCCGTCGATGACGAGGTTGGTGCCAGTCGTATAACTCGAGGCGGGACTGGCGAGGAAGACGACGCCCTTCGCCACTTCCTCGGGCGTTCCGAAACGGCCGAGTGCGAACCCGGCGAGCGTTGCCTTGTAGAAATCGGGCATGGCGGTCTCGATCGTCGACCAATTGCCGCCGGGATATTTGATCGGGCCAGGTGTCACCACATTCACGCGCACGCCCTTGGGTCCTAGCGCCTGCGAGAGCTGCTTTGCGTAGGTGATGAGCGCGGCCTTGAGCGCATTGAACGCCTGCGGCACGAGAAAGGTCTCGACCGCTGCGGTTGAGGACATGAAGATGACCGAGCCCGCGCCTGAGGCCTCGAGCGCTGGTGTGAGCACTTCCACTCCGTCGACGGCACCGCGGATGTCGAGGAGGAAGGTCTTCTCCCAGTCACCAGTAGCGCCAGCGCCGGAGGACGAGACATTGTGGATGAAGATGTCACAACCGCCGAGCGCCTCGAGTGCGCGGGCAAGAAAGGATCGATAGGCCTCAAGGCTTGCGAAATCGAGCGCTTCCGCATGGACCTTGCCGCCGCGCTTGGCAAGGCTGGCGCGCGTTTCCTCGACCTGGTCAGGGTTGCGCGAGAAGAAGGCAATGTCACAGCCTTCGTCGGCGAACAGCTCGAGACTTGCCCGGCCGATGCCGCGGCTTCCGCCCGAAAGGATGACCTTCTTGCCCTTGAGCCCCAAATCCATCCCATTCCTCCCGACCACCTGCTCCTGCTTCTAGCGGCGCGAGCACGGATTGCACCCAGCATTTGGGCGAGGCCCTGACCATGCCGGAAGCGCTCGCGTCTTGCCGTTAGAAGCCGTGCGACAATGGCGCCGGCCAGGCGGATGAGGTCCGCCGCGGTGCCACGCTTTTGCGCACCTGGCCTGGGCCACGCGCGACCAGGGTCTTGCTCCGGGCAGAGACGCCCATGTCCTTCCTGCTGATCCTCGGCATCGCGGCCCCAAGCGTCAACGCCCTGCTGGTCCGGCAGGTTCGTTCTTATAGCTTGGTCAGCCAAAGCAGCCGGGCCAAGGCTGTCATCTTCATTGCGCCAGAATTTCTCCCAGGGCAGATTTCGCTCCAGGCGACCCTTCGGATCCTCTTCGTCCTCAACGAGGAGGTCTGCAGAGAAGCCCGCGACATCGTCTAGCCATTTCGACCGATCTCGGATGGCGGACTTTGACCAGACGCACGTTCACACAGAGCCCCGGTCGCCGACTTCTTCCCGCGGGGGCCGTCTCAGGCTTCGACCGGCCGCTGGCGCCGCACGGCAGCCCCGACGAGCCCGAAGCCTGCGATCAGCATCGCCAAGGTGGCGGGCTCGGGGATGACGCTGGTGATGAAGGCACGGTGGATATAGATGGGAACGGCGCCTTTGAACTGGCCGAAGCGGTTGGCCGAGGTGTCGGGGAAGGGAAACCAGGCGAAGCTGTGGACCGCCGCCACCTTGCCGTCGACGAAATAGGGTGCGCCCGAATCGCCGCCGGCACCGATGCCCTCGCGGGCGCCGACTCCCAAATCACAGTATTTGGGGCTGAGCGGCACACCGAGCGCAACCGCAAGCGTGCAGGAGGCGTCCTTGGCGACGGTTCCATTGTCGAAGTCGGTGATCCAGACATCGCCGCTCGCCGCCGTGCCGAAGAAGCCGTTGAAGAAGCCGCCCCAGTCCGGATCGCCGAGCCGGAAGTCGAACCGGTTGTCGGCGAAACGCAACCGCCCGGTCCCCAGCGAGAAGCCGGGAAGCGTGCCATTGTCGCCACCGGTCAGGGACCGCAGGCCATAGCCGGCGATGGTATGGAACTGGCCGGTCAGGTCAGTAAGGCCCGAGAGCTGGTAGGTGGGAGCAAAGGCCGGCGCGTTCGTTGCCAGCCGCAGCACGGCAATGTCGTTCTCGTCGACCACCTGGCCGGTGTAGAGCGGGTGGACATGGTAAAAGCTGACGGGAACGGTGGTCGCCGGAGCGCCCGCATAGACCGAGATATCGAGCGGGCCACCGTAGAAGAAGACTGTCGTCGAAAGCGGAAGTACGCCTGCGCGCGACACGCAGTGGGCCGCGGTCAGCACGCTGCGGCTGGTAAGCAGCGAGCCCGAGCAAACGAACGCTCCAGCCGCACCATAATCCATGAAGAGGCCGACAACGCCGCTGTAGGCTGGCTTCGGTGGGATGTAGATGGGATTGCCGCCTGCAGCGACGGTGGCCGTCGAGGTCTGGCCGACGATGTCGCTCACAACCCGCAAGGCTGCATCTGGTGGAAGCGCTGCGCGCGCCACACCTGCACTTGCCAGCAATGCCACAGCTGCAGTGCAACCAATGGCTTTCATGTTGCCCACCTGTTCCGGCCTGAGGTTCTCACGCTGCAGGCCGCTCGCATCTGACGCAACTTTATCGCAAAGTCGGCCAATCGTTAACGGCGGCGGGCGATCATCAGGCCGTCCCAGCCCTTGCTGCCCACCAGCTGCAAGGCGGTTGCCTCGAAGCGCTGATCCATCCGCATGGCAGCATAAAGGCTGCGGGTGCCGACCAGCTGCGGGTCGGTGTCGCTGTCATCGGTGATGCGGCCGTCGCGCACCACATTGTCGATGACGACAAGACCCCCAGGCCGGACCAGAGTCGCTGCCCAGTCGGCATAAGCGGCGTTGTTCTCCTTGTCCGCATCGATGAAGGCGAAGTCGAAGGCGTGGCCTTCATCGACGAGGCCCGGCAGCACGTCGAGCGCCTGGCCGACCCTCAGATCGATCCGCCGGACGAGGTCGGCGCGGGCAAAATTGGCGCGGGCGACTTCCGCATTGCGGGGGTTGGCCTCGATCGTGACCAGCCGCCCGTCGTCGGGAAGCGCGCGCGCCATCTGGATTGCGGAGTAGCCGCCGAGCGTGCCGACCTCTAGCACATGATGCGCCTTCACCACGCCCACGAGAAGGGCGAGCAGGCTGCCGATGATGCGAGATACGTCGATTGCGGGAAGGCCAGCCTCCGCATTGGCCTTCAGCACTGCGTCGAGGACAGGATCGGGCGCGAGCAGGTGACGGGCGATCCAGTGATCGACTTCAGCAAAGCGTTCGGCGTTCATCGCATTCCATCTCCTCAACTTCCGGGGGGCGTTAGGCCGGATGTTGCGAGATGCAAGGCCGAATGCGCGCAGGGTCTGCGCAAACCAGCCTCGCTTGGCTCCTTGGCCGATCCCTGGTTGGCGCCGGTTTTTGCGCCGGGTGCAGCGCCAATCGATCTCGCAACTGCTGCGATGGTGAGACTTCCGGCCTCGATGGGGCGCGGCAGCTCGCCGGGCCTTCTCCGTGACGCGAAGCTAGGGCCTCAAGCCCCGTGCCCTGGGGCCGGGGACAAGAGCGCGCTGCGCTGCCTCAGCAAAGGCACAAAGCTCGGCCCGGGTCGCGCGCGGATCGATGATGGCTTCAATTCCGAAGCGCTCAGCTGTGCGGAAGGGTGAGCGCACGCGCTCCAGCCGCGCGCGGATCTCGGCGAGCCGCGCGGCAGGATCCTCGGCGGCTTCGAGCTCAGCGCGATAGGCCGCCTCAAGCCCGCCGGATATCGGGAGTGAGCCCCAGTCCCCGGACGGCCAGGCCATGCGCCAGCGGAACCGATCGGCAGGTGCATGGGCGGAGCCTGCCATGCCATAGGCCTTGCGTAGGATGACGGTTGCCCACGGAACGCGGGCCTGGTGGATTGCAGCAAGCGCCCGGCTGCCCCAGCGGATGGTCGCTTCCTCTTCCGCCCGGCGGCCGATGAGGAAGCCGGGATTGTCGACAAGGTGGACAACCGGCAAGTGGAAGGTATCGGCGAGGTCCACCATGCGCTCCACCTTGCGTGCGGTCGCAGCCGTCCACAGGCCACCGAGGGCTTCCGGATTGGAAGCGAGGATGGCAACTGGCCAGCCGTCAAGCCTGGCAAAGGCAGTCACGATTGCCGGGCCCCATTCGGCGCCAAGCTCGAACAGCGAGCCCTTGTCGACGATCGCCTCGAGGATGGGCCGGATCGGGTAGAGATGGCGGCTGTCGCGAGGGACGGCCCGGATGAGCCAATCCTCGGCCCGGTCGGGCCGGTCGGTCGGGGGGGTGCGAGCGGGAAGCTCATAGACAGAGGAGGGCAGGTAGGAGAGAAAGCGCCGCAGACGAGCGAAGGCTTCAGCCTCGCTTTCGACCCGGTCGTCGACGGCGCCGTTGGTCGCGTGGATGACCGCTCCGCCAAGCTCCTCCTTGGTGCGGGTCTCGCCCGCGGCGGCGACCACCGGTGGCCCCGCCACGAACATCTGGGCCACGCCCTCGACCAGAAGGCTCAAATGCGCCATCACCATGCGTCCTGCGCCAAGCCCCGCCACTGGCCCGAGCCCGAGTGCGACTACTGGCAAATGGCTCAGGTTCGCCGTCATCAGGTCCCAGCCAGGAATCTCGGGAATATAGGTGTGGCCCATCTCCTCGAGGCTTTTGACCGAGCCGCCGCCGCCAGTGCCCTCGATCATGCGGATAAGCGGCATCCGGTAATCGTGCGCCAGCTGTTCGGCGGCGATGAGCTTCCGGTGCAGGCTGGCGTCGGCGGCACCACCCCGGACGGTGAAATCGTCTGCCGTCAGCACCACCGGCCGGCCATCGATGGTCGCATGGCCGAACAGGAAATTGGCCGGCCGGAAGGCCTCGAGCGCGCCATCGGCGCCATAAGTGGCAAAGCCAGCCAGTTCGCCCACTTCTCGGAATGAGCCGGGGTCGGCGACCGCGGCGATCCTGGCGCGGGCGTCCATGCGGCCAGCCGCCTTTTGCCTGGCGAGCTTCTCCGGTCCGCCCATCGCATGGGCGAGCTGCTGGCGCTGACGAAGTTCCTCGACCTCTTTCTCCCAGCCCATGTGAGCCTCCCTCAGCTTCCGGTGTGCAGTGCCCGACTTTTGCGGTTGTGATCGTCACCCCAGCCATGACCTTCGTCTAGGATTTCGGCAGCCCACACCAGGTCGACCAAGGCGAGCTCGAGCAGCGCAGAGCAGAAGCAGGCTCAGTCAACTGCACAGACGCTGCCCGTCAAGCTGGCAGGGGCGCGCGTGCGGACGCGCAGCAAGAGGTGCGGAGGAAAGTGACGGGGCACGTATATTCGAGCCGTCGCGGCTCACAGCAGATGTCCGGAAAGCATGAGTGGCGCGGCCGGTGGCCAAAAGGTTGCGCTGCCCGTGGCCTCCCTCACGGCCGCTCGGGCTGCAATGGGTTCATGGCGTTCCAAAGGTTCCGGCTGGAGTGATACCTTGCCTTCGCGCTTCCAGCCAGGAGAGGATTTCGGCAACGGGGACGACATCGGCATATTTGAGCGCGAGGTCGGTGAGGCTCGCATAGTGGAAGCTCGCATGCTTGTCGGCGCAGGTTTCGAGCGGCACGATGGTGCGAAAGCCGTGCGAGAGGGAGTCGACTGCCGTTGCGCGCACGCAGCCCGAAGTCGAGCCGCCGGTCACTACCACTGTGTCGACACCGTGCCATTGCAGCCAGGAGCGCAAGGGAGTCTCGAAGAAGGCGGAAGGCATGCGCTTGTTGAACTCAAGGTCCTCAGGCTGCCGCTCACAGCGCGGATCAAACGCGTGCCGCGCTGATCCAATGGCGATGTTCTGGAGCGAGTCTGGCGTGTTGGTGCGCGTGCCCCAAATGCCGGCATCGGCACCATCTTCCCGGTAGCCGACGCGAGTCCAGACAACCGGCATGCCGGCTCGGCGCGCGGCCGCCGACAGGCGATTGATATGGGCGATCTGATCCGGGTCGGTCTCATATGCGGTCCGGAAGGCCATGATGTCGGTGTAGGCGCGCTGCAGGTCGACATTGACGACTGCGAGCCTCGCCCCGAAGCCGAAGCGGGCGCGGGCTGGGTTTGCGAGCACCTCTTCAAAGATCTGGCGCGCCGTGCGGCCATCGTCGACCATGCGGGTTCCAAGCGGCTCGGCCATGGCACTATGGGCTAGCGCGGTGCGCTTCTCCATGCAAATGTCCGGACAAATGGGCGGCCGTATGCGACATGGTGCGATCCTTTGTGGAACGGTCAACACGCCCGTCTTCGACCTTTCGCTTGGCGACTATCTCGCCGAACTCGCCATGCGCGTGGTCGAGGAAGGGCGGGTCTCGCCGGATCTTGCCCGCAGCTGGGGTGCGCCAGCGCAGGTAGGCTGCCGCTTCGCGGTGCTCGCGCCCCGCGAGGGCGGTAGCGGCGGGTTTCTCCGGCTGGTGGAGGGAAGCCGGGTCGAGGGTTATCGTTCGCTCTCAACCTATGGCTGGGCGGCCTTCGAGATGACTGTCAGGGACGCCTTCGCCCTTCATGCCCGGATCGACCGCGCCGCCTTCCGCGTGCTCGGTGCGCCAAAGCCAGTCCCCGGTTTTGCCAACTTCATTCACTTCCAGGTGGAGGGCCGGGCCGGCGAGGTTCTCTACCTCAACACCGTGCTTGAAAGCCGGATGGCGGGCCTCGAGCTTCCGGTCGCTGAGGCCGAAGTCGACTCTATCTTCATCGCCGTGCTCGCAGCCGAAGACCGGGCGGCGACGCTCCGCTTCCATGTGGACGCGCTCGGCTTCGAGGAGGGGGAGAGCTTCACCTTTCCCTATTCGATGATCAACCAGAGTTTCGGTCTTGCCGAAGATCATGCGACGACGCTCACCATGACGAAGGTGGGTGCGATGCCGGCGGCCGAGATCGACCAATATCCGCAAGCAGCCCGGCACCGGCCGCTCAGCCCCGGTGAGCTTCCGCCTGGCAACGCGCTCCTCACCTTCGCCCACGATGATCTCGATTCGGTGCGGGCGCCCTTCCTCGAGCCGCCGACGCGCAGGGATGGCCCGCTCTACGGCGGGCGCCGGGTGGCGACCCTCGTGGGTCCGTCCGAGGAACGGATCGAGCTTGTCGAATGCTGATCGCCCGCGCCTTCATCGACGTTGCGAACCCCGATGGCTCCATCCGCCGGGTCCACTACCGCCGCGCTGGGAGCGGGCCACCCCTGCTGCTTGTCCACCAGTCGCCGCGCTCCTCGGCTGAATTTGTGCCTCTCATCGGCCGCTGGGCGGCGCATTTCACCGTGATCGCACCCGACACCCCCGGTTTCGGTTTGTCCGCGCCGCTGCCGCTCGCCCGGCCGGAGTGCGAGGATTATGCCGATGCAATGGTCGCGCTCCTTGACGCGCTCGGTCTTCCGCAGGTGGCAGCCTATGGCTTCCATTCGGGCGCAATCATCCTCGTGACCGCCGCCAAGCGCCATCCGCACCGCTTCGCAGCTCTCGCCTGTGGTGGCTATGCGGTGTGGACCGAAGCTGAGAAGGCCGAGTTTGGTGCCGCCTACACGCCCGACTTCCTTCCTCTCCCTTATGGCGAGCATCTGCCCTGGCTGTGGGGACGAGTGCAGGAGCAGAGCTGGTTCTTCCCCTGGTATCGGCCGGGCAATGCCAACCGCCTGCCGATGGCAACGCTCGACCCCGCCCAGGCCCAGCCCATCGTGATGGACTGTCTTGCCGCCGGGAACAGCTTTTCGCTCGGCTATGCGGCCGTGTTGCGCGCCAACCGCGACGTGCCGCCGCCCGGCGCGCCGTCGCCGCCGGTGCTCATCTCCGCTTATGATGGTGATCCCCTGAAGGCCCATATCGCGCGTCTTGGCGATGTGCCGGCCAACTGGCGCATCGCGCCTGTCGCAACGCCAGCCGAGCTCGAGGCGGAGGCACTTGCCTGGCTCTTGGCGCACCCTGCCCCGCTCGCCGAACCGCGCGCGCCCGATGTCGGCGAGGGCTTCGTCGCCGTCTCGGCCGGCGGCTTTGAGGGTCTCATCCACTGGAGGGGCACCGGCGACCTGTGGTTGCATGGGCCGGGTTCGGCCCTGACGGCTGCGCCCGCCGGCACGCTGGCGCTCGATCTCCCCGGCCATGGCCTGTCTGACCCGTGGGCGGATGCGCCGGCCGAGCTTGCACCCTGGGTCGAGGTGGTCATGGCGGCGCTTGCGGCGCTCGGCGCGGCGCCGGCCCTGGTCGCGGGCGAAGGGTGGAGCGCCGTTCTCGCCAGTGCAGTCGCATCCCGGCTGGGCGTTGCGGCTGCAAATGTAGCGCTACCCCCGGGCGACAGGGATGCGTGGCGCGCCAGGGGCATTCCCGATCTCGCACCCGACTGGGCTGGAACGCATCTTCTGAAGGCGTGGCGAATGCTCCGCGCCGAGACCTGCTTTGCTCCCTGGTTCCATGCCTCCCCGGCAACCGCCCGCGCGTTCGACCCCGCGCAACTCGCACCGGAGCGCCTCGCCGTTCGTCACCTTGCGCTTATGCGGGCCTCGGCAGCGCGGCCGCTGCTTCATGCCTGCCTTGACGCCGCGGACGCAGCGGAGAAGATTTAGCAAGAGGAGATGGATGCATGGGAATCAAGGAGGACATGCCGCTACTCGCCCGCCATGAGGGCGTGTGGGAGGGAACCTACCGCTATTATGACGCAACCGGAAAGCTGGTTGATGAGCACAAGTCACGCCTTTTGTGCCGCTTTCCGGACTCGGGGCCTTATCCCTATCACCAGACCAACATTTATGAATGGACTGATGGCCGCCGCGAAGTTCGGGACTTCCCGGCGGAATATCGGGACGGCCGGATCTGGTGGGACAATGATCTCATCAAGGGCTGGGCGGCCGAACTCCCGCTTGATGACAAGCTCCGCACAGTCGTGCTCTACTGGCAGCGCACTGGGGATCCGGAGCTCTATCTCTACGAGATGATCCAGCTGTCTGACGATGGCACGAAGCGCTGCCGCACCTGGCACTGGATCCGCAACGGCCAGCTCGAGACCCGGACCGCCATCGAGGAGACGCTGGTCTCGCGCGACTGGCGCGCCGCCGACGAGGCGCTGAAGAAGGCAGCCTGAAGCGCCATGGAGCGGGCCGCCCCGCTCCTGAGCGTCGCGGCGATGCGGGCGGCCGAAGCGGCCTGGTTCGCCGCCGGCCATGACAGTTTCGCGCTGATGGAAGTGGCGGCACGCGCCGTTGCCGCGGAGGCCACCCGCCGGCTGCCCGCGCGCAGCCGGGTGCATGTGCTTGCGGGCACGGGGAACAATGGCGGCGACGGCTGGTGCGCGGCCCGCTCCCTCGCCGAACTGGGCCATGCGGTCAGCGCAACCGCGCTCGGAAGCCCGTCAACGCCCGATGCCTGGCGTGCCGCGCAGGGCTTCGCCGGCCCGGTCCTCGAGCCGGGCGCCCCGCTGCCCCCTGCGGACCTTCTCATCGATGGCCTGTTCGGCATCGGCCTGTCTCGCGCGCCGGTAGCTGCCGCGGCCGACCTCATCGCCCGCGCCAACGCCCATGGCGCGCCGATCCTTGCCATCGACGTGCCCTCGGGCGTGGACTCCGACAGCGGTGCGGTCCCCGGTGCCGCGATCCGGGCCGCCGCCACGGTCACTTTCCACGCCGCCAAGCCCGGCCACTGGCTCTTT
>NZ_JBRCLD010000057.1:0-13997 GCF_053487655.1 Thermaurantiacus sp.
CAGCCGCGAGCGGTAGGCCCGCGCCTTCCCGGGGTCCGGCCCGGCCGCGCCGATGCCCAGGTGGCGGAATTGGTAGACGCGCTGGTTTCAGGTACCAGTGGCCGAGAGGCCGTGAAGGTTCGAGTCCTTTCCTGGGCACCAGGTGTATGGCTGGCGAGCCCTGGGCGGGGGCGAAGCGGGGCCGCACCTGGAGGGGCACGGGAGGGGCACGGGAGGGGCATTACCTGGAGCGGCGCGCGCGGCCTTGCCCCAAGGGTCCCTGCTTCTCGCCTTCTTCCTCCCGGCGCTCCGTCTGGGCGGCGAGCCGTGCCCGGCGGGCGGCAATTCCGGCAAGCACTTCGCGCATGAAGAGCTCGCCCATGAGCTCGATAAGGTAGCCGAGCCCGCGCTCGGCCATGTCGGCGGCTTGCGTCTCGTCCACATGGGGGCCGGTCAGGCGAAAGAATTCGCGCACCTGCGTTTCCGCCAGCCAGCGCATCGCCGAGACATAGCGCTTGAGCCCCTCGGGCGCGTAGCCGCGCTCGCGCGTGAAGCCGAGCCGGCCGAGATCCTGGAGGAGGCGAAGGATGCGCGCATCGCGCGGAGAGACGGTGCCATCGGCTGCGACATCGATCGCGCCGGCCTCAACAAGCTCGGCAAGCCGCCCGGCCGGATCCGGAGCATCGGCAAGGATGGCAAGTGCCGGTTCGCGCTCCCCAGTCAGTTCCAGCCGGGCGCGCAGCAAGCGATCGACATGGGGAAGGATGTCGGGGCTGTCCCAGCCGGACTCGGGCGGCGCATCGAGGAGCACGCGGATGACGCCCAATGGCAGGTAGCGGTCTTCCCGCAGGCGGCGGATGGCGAGCAGGCGGGCAAGATGCTCCTCATCATAGAGGGCGGCGTTGCGCGCGGTGCGCACTGGCTCGGGAAGTAGGCCCTCGCGGATATAGAAGCGGATGGTCTCCCGGCCGATCCCGGATGCCTTCTCGAGGTCGCGCATGCGCATGAACCGATACCTAGCAGCCGACGCCGGCAATCGCTACGCACTCTGAACCCCGGCAAGCACCTGGGCGATGGCGCAGCGCCAGCCGGCGCGGCGGGCTTCGCGCTGGCCGGAGCTGCTCCGCGGCTCGAAGCGCCGGTCGGGCCGCACCATGCGCGCCGCCGCCGTTGCCAGGTCAGGGACAAGGCCCGTGCCCACGGCTGCGAGCATCGCAGCTCCAAGCGCTGTCGTCTCGATGTTGGCTGGCCGCACCACGGGAAGCCCGGTCGCATCCGCCAGGTCCTGGCAGAGCCAGTCGTTTGCGACCATCCCGCCATCGACCTTGAGCACAGAAGGGGCAACGTCGTCGCCGGCGAAGGCCTCGAGCAGGTCGGCGGTCTGGTTGCCCATGGCCTCGAGTGTCGCGCGGGCGATGTGGGCGCGGCTGGTCGCACCCGTGAGCCCGGTCAGCATGCCCGTTGCGCGCGGCTCCCACCAGGGCGCACCGAGGCCGGCAAAGGCGGGAACAAGGGTGACGCCACCGCTGTCGGGCACGCTTGCTGCAAGCGCTTCCGTCTCGGCTGCAGCGCCGATGAGCCCGAGTCGGTCGCGCAGCCACTTGACGGCATCGCCGCCGACGAAGACGGAGCCTTCGAGCGCAAACGCTGGCTCGCCTGCCGTCGCTGCCCGGGTGGCAAGGAGGCGGTGGTGGCTCTGTGGCACGCGCGCGCCGCTTGCGGCCAGGAGGAAGATGCCCGTGCCATAGGTGCACTTGGTCTCGCCGGGCGCAAGGCAGCCCTGGCCGACGGCCGCGGCCTGCTGGTCGCCAGCGACTCCCGTGACGGCAAGGTCGCGCCCGCCCAAGCGGAGGGTTCCGAACTGGCCGACGGACGGCCGGATGGCGGGAAGCGCGCTTTCGGGTACGCCGAGCAAGGCGCAGAGGTCGCGATCCCATGCGCCTGTGCGAAGGTCCATGAGGAGGGTACGCGAGGCGTTGGTCACATCGGTTGCGTGGATCGCACCGCCGGAGAGGGCAAAGAGGAGCCAGCTGTCGATCGTCCCCAGCATAAGCCGGCCTGCCGCCGCCGCCGCAGCGACCTGTGGCACCTGGGCCAGCATCCAGGCCCACTTCGTCGCCGAAAAATAGGGATCGAGCAGGAGCCCGGTTGTTGCTTGCACTTGCGGCTCCTGTCCGGCTTGGCGCAGGCGCGCGCAAAGGTCGGCCGTGCGCCGGTCCTGCCAGGAGATGGCAGGCGCAAGCGGCGTACCTGTCGCGCGATCCCAGGCAACAGCCGTTTCGCGCTGGTTGGTGAGCCCCACGGCTGTGATCGCGCCGGCACCGACCTCGCGCACCACCGCCTCGGCTGCAGCGCGCGTCAAGTCACGGATTTCGGCCGCATCCTGCTCGACCCAACCGATCTCGGGGAAGCGCTGGGTGAGCTGGCGCGCAGCGCTGGCGCAGACCCGCCCGTCCGTCGCAATGGCGAGCGCCCGCGTGGACGTGGTGCCAGCATCAAGCGCGAGCAAAAGCGCCATCTTTCCTCCCTTGCGTGCCTGCGATAGCGCATCTGCCATCAACCGGAAGGGGGCTTTCCATGTCGGCGCTTGCCCGCCTTGTTGCGCTGCTTGATGTCGAGGAGATCGAAGTCGACCTTTACCGCGGCGCCAACAGCGATCCGGGCTGGATTCGAGTCTATGGCGGGCAGGTGGTGGCGCAGGCGCTCGCAGCTGCCCAGCGCACCGTGGCCGACGACCGCCCGGTCCATTCGCTCCACAGCTATTTCCTGCGGCCAGGCGAGCCGCGGGTCCCCATCCTCTACCGAGTGGAGCGGGAGCGTGATGGCACAAGCTTCTCGACACGGCGTGTGCAGGCAATCCAGCACGGCCGGCCCATCTTCTCGATGATGGCCTCGTTCCAGAAGGCCGAGGGCGGTTTTGTCCACGCAGCCCCCATGCCCGAGGCGCCAGCGCCTGAAACCCTGCTCTCAGAGCGTGCGCTCGAAGTGCGCAACCGCGACCGCACCCCCGAGCCCTGGAAGACCTTGTGGGCAACGCGCGAGCGCCCGTTCGACTTCCGCCCGGTTGCACCTTCCGATCCGTTCGCGCCTCGACCGCGGCTGGCCCGGGCGCAGCACTGGTTCCGCACTGACGGGGAGGTGGCAGACGACCCGAGGCTTGCTGCCTGCCTGCTTGCCTATGCGTCGGACATGACGTTGCTTGACACGTGCCTCCTGCCGCACGCCATAAGCTGGACCGACCCGAAGCTGCAGGCGGCGAGCCTCGACCACGCGATCTGGTTCCACGCGCGTTACCGGCCGGCGGAATTCCACCTGATCGACCAGGCAAGCCATGCGGCCGGCGGCGGCCGGGGCCTCAACGAGGGGCGGATCTTCGCCCGCGATGGACGGCTGGTGGCCTCGGTCGTCCAGGAAGGGCTGATCCGCTACCGGGCCTGAGGCGCGACTGGAAGTGGCGCTCGGACGGCCGGGGGCGAGGGACCCCGGCCGGCGGTGCAGAAACTCAGCGCGCGGAGCCGGCGAGCATGTCGGCAAGAAACGCCCAAGCGATGCTGAAATAGATGATGACTCCAAGAAGATCCATGATCGAGGTGATGAGCGGGGCGGAGAGCGTTGCGGGATCGATCCGGAGCGCGCGGGCGATGAAGGGGATGGTCACGCCGAACAGGCTGCCGGCGATGGTCACGATCAGCATCGAGAGCCCAACGACCCAGAGCACGTCTGTGCCGATGCCCTCCTTGAAGATGAGCGCCAGCAGCACTTCGAGTGCGGCAACGCCGATGCCGAGCGCGGCTGCGACCGGCACGTCGCGTCGCAGCACTTGCACGACATCGCGCCATACGGAGCTAATCTGGCCCAGCGCCATGGCCCGGATGACAAGGGTCGCTGACTGGCTTCCCGTGTTGCCGCCCATGTCGATGATGGGGGCGATGAAGGCGGCAAGCACAATTGCTTTTGAAAGCAGCGCCTCCTGGGCGGCGACGAAGAGCGAGGAGATCATGCCAAAGCCGGTGAGCAACGCAAGCCAAATGAAGCGCGCCCGGAACATGGCGGGGACGGGCGTTGCGATGATGTCGATGTCGGGTCCGCCAAGGGCTGCCGTGCCGCCGAAATCGGTGAGCCGGCGGGCCAGCGCGGCCTCGGCAACATCGAGCGCGTCGTCGAAGGTGACGATGCCAACCAAACGGTCGGCTTCGTCAATGACCGGGATGGCGAGCAGGTCATAGTCCGCAATCTTGTCAGCGACGGCCTCACGCTTGTCATCGACCCGGGCGAAAACGAGGTCGGTCACCATGAGGTCGGCGATCCGGCGGGTTTCCGGGGCAAGCAGGAGATCGCGCAGCGAGACCACGCCGACCAGCCGACGGTCGGAATCGATCACATAGGCATCATAGATGGTCTCGCGGTCTGGCGCTTCGCGCCGCAGCAGGGCAATGGCTTCGGCAGCCGTTACGTCTGGAGGAAGAACGGCATAGTCCGATGTCATGATGGAGCCCGCAGTCCCTTCCGCATAGCTTGCGAGCCGACGGACATCCTCGCGCTCAGCGGCGGCAAGGCCAGGCAGGAGCGCTTCGCGGGTCTCTTCCGGCAGTCCCTTCCACAAGTCGGCGCGCTCGTCGTGAGGCATGTCGGCGAACAGGCGCTGGAGCCTTGTGCGCGGCATGGCCTCGGCGAGTGCCAGCTGGTCAGGGGCGGGCAGATAGCCAAGCACGCGGGCTGCGACCGCCGGCGCAAGCGCCTCAAGTGCAGCTCCGGCCTCTTCTGGCGCAAGCTCGGCCAGGGCATCGGCGATGTCGGCTGGCGGCAGCGGCTGGAGCAGGGCGGCGACGCCTTCGCGATCGCCGGCCCGCAGCAGGGCCTCGAGCATCGCCGGGGCAAGCGCGGCGCGGGTTTCCATGGCCATTGCGCTCAGGCCGCGCGCGCAGCGCGCATGACAAACCGGCGAAGCAGACGCCGGGGTGCCGCCCGGTTGCACGGCAGCGGCCGGGCCGAGGCTGGCGCATACCAGGCCGAATGTGCAATCTCCCACGCACAGCGAAGGCCTTGAGGGCCCGCTTCCCAGCGCATCACCAAGAGTGGGGCCGGATGCCGCGCCGGCGCCCCCATATCCCGCGCAGGCAGGATCGGAACGACGTTTGCCATCGGTCACCTCCTTTCCGCCACCGGCGGAACGGGCGACCGGAGAGACGCTAGCTGGCCTCGCCGCTCGACCGGCGTTCGCCGGGAGCCAGTCTGCAACGGGGCTTCGTACCCCGACTTAAGCCTTCGTCCATCTTTCTCTCACGCGAAACTCCGCGGTTGACGGAGCGGGCGCGACATGGTGAGGGCAGCTTCTGCTGTCAAGCAGAAGGTCGGGACGCTGCTTCCATTTCTTGAAGCCTTGGGACTCTCGACCCTGGTCGTAACCGTTGCCGAGATCGGCGACAAGACGCAGCTCCTTGCCATTGTGCTCGCAGCGCGGTTTCGCGCCCCTTGGCTCGTTCTTGCTGGGATCCTTGCTGCCACGCTTGTCAATCATGCCCTTGCTGCCGTGGTGGGTGCTGCGGCAGCGGAGTTGCTTGGCGGCGCATGGTTCCGCTGGGCGGTTGGGCTTGGCTTCCTGCTGATGGCTGGCTGGGCGCTGGTGCCCGACCAAGGGGCAACGGAGGTCAAGTCGCGTGGCAGCGTGTTCTGGACATCGACGTTTGCCTTCTTCCTTGTCGAGATGGGAGACAAGACTCAGGTGGCAACGGCGTTGCTGGCAGCGAAGCATCAGCAAGTGATCAGCGTGACGCTTGGGACGACGCTTGGCATGATGCTGGCCAACGCGCCGGCCGTCTGGCTTGGCGAGCGCATCACCCGGCTGGTGCCACTCAGGTGGGTACGGGTTGGCGCTGCGGCCTTGTTTGCAGCGCTTGGGCTCCTTGTGCTCCCCTTTGGACTTGCGCTGGAGGGGGCTAGTGCGAGCTGACGGCCCACGCCGGCAGAAGGCTCGCACCTTCCCGGCTGAATCCGCCCAGGGGCCGTGTCAGCCGGCCTCGGCAGCGACCCAGGCGGCGACTTCTTTGGCGACGGTATTGGCGGCAGAGTTGAGCGCCCGGCTGACTTCGCCAGGTTCTACCACGCCGATGCTTGCCGCGCCTTCGAACCGGCGCTGACGGATGCCGTCGGGACTGGCAAGCGTGGCGTCGAACCGCACCCTTGCAACCGCCGTGCCGCCTGCCTCGACGTGGAAAGCGACAAGCTCGCCCCCGAGGACCCGCGGTGCGGCCTTGCCTGTCACGCGCCGGTCGAGGACGGCAATGCCGGCGCTGGCGAGCGTGTCGCCGATGAGGCGCACGAAGAGCTGCGCTGGTGGCTCTGACCATATCGCCCCCTTCAAATACTGCACTTCGGTCGCCGAGATCTGGACCGGGATGCGGACTGTCTGCAGCCTGGCCGGGGCAGTTGCGGCAAGCAGCGTGACCGCCCTTGTCTCGTCGACTTTGGGAAGCGCTGCTGGCGCGGTGGCGGGGGGGGATGGTGACAGGGTGAGCAGCGCGGCTGGCGGCGGTGCGGGGGCACCGATCTGGACGATCGGGCCGCAAGCAGCAGCGAACAGCGCAAGAACAGGGGCAGCGCGCATCAGGGTGTCTTGGGCTCGTAGTCTGGCAGTGCTCTGCCGGCAAGGAAGCTCTGCGGCTCGGTTGCAGCGCGCTGTGCAAGGGCATCGATGCTGGCGGTTGCGCTGCGAAGTTCGAAGAGAAGCCGGTTGAGCTCGGGGATCGTGTCAGACGACAGGGTCTCGACACCAGGTCCGGCGGCCTTGATGAGCGCATCAAGGCGGTTTGCGGCTGCCGTGGTTGCGCCTGCTGCCTTCTCCAGTTCAGCTAGTGCGGCCTTGCCATCAGAAGTCGCAAGCCGGCCCGCCGAGTCGGACAAGGCTGCCACGCGATCAGCTGCAATCGCAGCGGACTTCAGCGTCCTTTGGGCTTCATCGAGCGTTGCGCCGAGCTTGGGGGCTTCCTTTGCGACTTCGGTGCTGGCGGTGTCGAGATTGGCGAGGAGCTCCGCGAAATTCTGCCGGTTCTCATCCGAGAGCACTTCATTCAGGCGCGCCACCAGCACCGAGGCTCGCTCCACCACTTCGGGCGCCGTCTCGAGGATCTGGCCAAAGCCTGAAGTCCGGGTGGGGATGACAGGCACACCATAGGGCCCCGGCTCGATGATGGGCGGCGCATCGCGGATTGCCCCCTGGAGCTGGATGACCGAGACACCGGTGAAGCCTGAAGCCTGGAGGATGCCCGTTGTCCCCTCAAGCACCGGCACATCCTCGCCGACCGAAATGCGCACGCGGATGAACTCGGGGGCTTCTGGCATGAGTGCGATCCGCTCCACTTGCCCAACCGGCACGCCCGAGAAGGACACAGTCGAGCCGACTGCGAGGCCAGCGACCGACTGCTTGAAGAAGAGATCATACTCGCGCCGGCCGCCGGTTGAATAATTGGAAAGCCAGAGGATGAAGGCGAACAGCGCGACGACGAGCGCAAGCGTGACTGCCCCCACCACGATGGTCGAGCGCTTTGTTTCCATTCAGGCCCCCTTTGTTCCGGCAAGCTCCGCTTGCGCTCTGGCAGCTGCCCGGCCTCGAGGCCCGAGGAAATAGTCTTGCACCCACGGGTGGTCGAGCCCGGTTACCTCCGCGATTGTTCCGACTGCGAGCACACGCTTCTCGGCAATCACGGCCACGCGGTCGCAGATGGTGATGAGCGTGTCGAGATCGTGAGTGATGAGGAAGACGGTCAGGCCCATGCTGGCCCGCAGGGTCAAAATGAGCTGGTCAAAGGCTGCAGCCCCGACGGGATCAAGCCCTGCTGTTGGCTCGTCGAGAAAGAGGAGGCCAGGGTCCATCGCAAGCGCGCGCGCAAGGGCCGCACGCTTTTTCATGCCCCCGGAGAGCTCGGCGGGATATTTGGCACCGGCCTCACCTGGCAGGCCCACCATTGCGATCTTGTAGGCAGCGATCTCATCCATGAGTGGCTCGGCAAGCGCAAGATGCTCGCGCAACGGCACCTGCACATTCTCAGCAACTGTCAGGCCTGAGAACAGCGCGCCGGCCTGGAACAACACCCCCCAGCGCCTGGAAAGCGCCAGGAGGGCACAGTCGGGTGCCGTGACTTCCACTCCGAACACCCGGATGGAGCCTGCGGCAGGTTGCTGCAGCCCGATGATCGAGCGCATGAGGACCGACTTGCCAGCACCCGAGCCGCCGACAATGCCGATGATCTCGCCTGCCCGCACATCGAGATCAAGGCCGTCGTGCACCACCTGCGTGCCGAAGCGGTTCACAAGCCCCCTGACGGAGATGACCGGGTCTTCTTTCACTCACACAAACCCGATGGCCGTGAAGAAGACGGCAAAGAAGGCATCGAGCACGATCACAAGGAAGATCGCCTGGACGACCGCAACCGTGGTCCGCTCGCCGACAGATTCGGCAGTGCCTGTCACCTGCATTCCCTGGAAGCAGCCGGTCATGGCAATGACGGCGCCAAAGAAGGGGGCTTTGGCCATGCCGATCCAGAAGTCGGACATGGGCACCACTTCGCGAATCCGCTGCACATAGCTGGCCGGCGGGATGTCGAGCACGGCCCAGCACAGGAGGCCACCGCCGATGACAGCAAGGAGGGAAGCGTAGAAACCGAGCAGCGGCATGATGATAGTGAGCGCAATCACTCGCGGCACTACCAGCACTTCGACAGGATCAAGGCCGATGGTCCGCATCGCGTCCAGCTCTTCATTCAGTTTCATGGTGCCAATCTGTGCTGCGAATGCTGATGCCGAGCGGCCGGCAACCATGATCGCGGTCAGCAGGATCCCAAGTTCGCGGAAGGTCGCCCGGCCGATCAAGTTGATGGTGAACAGCTGCGCACCAAACTGTTCGAGCTGGACTGCACCCTGCTGGGCAATCACGATTCCGATGAGGAAGCTCATGAGGGCGATGATCCCGAGCGCGTCGACGCCTGTTGCTTCCATCTGCTGCGAAACTGCCTGCCAGCGGATCCCGCGCCGGGAGAATGCCGTCTTTCCCGTGACAAGGAGCACAGTGCCGACAAAGCCAAGCCCGGCCCCCATGGTCTGGACTGCAGCGATTACCGCCTCGCCAACCTTCTCGACCTTGGTGATCCAGGCCGGGCGCGAGTCGGGCCGGATGCTGCAGGGCCGGTCGGCGGCGGCAACTTCGGCGAGCAGCCGCGCAGCTTCGGCCGAGGCGCCTTCCACCCGGCTTCCTGGCCGGTCGCGCAGGAGCCGGTGGACGAGCCAGGCGCCGACCGTGTCGATCCGCGTGACGCCAGCAAGATCGAGGGCAACTGGCCCCGCTGGCGCTGCGGCAAGCCTCTGCTCGACACCGGCGGCCTGGTCGATGGTCAGCTCGCCTTCAAGATGGAGCCGATGCGGTCCCGCGCTGGTCCCAGCACCGGTGTCGGTGGCTTGCGTTGCCATGAGGGAAGAAGGGTTGCCTGCCGGCGCCCCTGAATGCAAGGCCCTGCGGCCATGGTGCGCCGTGTTCGCTTCCTTGTCGGCCTCCTTGCCCTTGTCTTTTTTGCTGCAGCGCCCCTGGTTGCCCAGCGCTTCGAAGCGCGGGTGCTGCGCGTGAAAGATGGCGACTCCTTCCTTGTCGAGCGGATCCCGCAAAAGCGGGTGAGCGAAGTGCGGCTTGCCGGGATCGACGCACCTGAGCTTGGCCAGCCCTGGGGTCTTTCTTCACGCTCGGCGCTGCGCCGCCTCATCAGCGGCCAGCGGGTGACCGTCGATGTCATCGATCGCGACCGCTACGGCCGGCTGGTCAGCAAGGTCTTTGTCGGCCAAGTCTATGTGAATGCAGCCATGACCCGGTCTGGCAATGCCTGGGCCTTCTCCCGCTTTCTGCCCGATGCGGCAATCCGCGCCGGCCATCATGCCGCGCGCAAAGAGGGCAAGGGCCTGTGGTCGCTTCCACCGGAACAGCGGGTGCCGCCTGCCACCTGGCGCGAGACCAACCCCCGCCAAGAGCGATGAAGCTTGCCCTCTACGACATGGACCGGACCATCACGCGTGAGCCGAGCTGGCTTCCCTGGCTGCTGTTCTGGGCACGCACCGAAGCGCCGTGGCGACTTCTTCTCCTCCCGCTCGTCGCAGTCCCGCTTGTCCTCTACCCCGCGCTTGGCCGCAAGGGTGTCAAGCAGGTGATGCAATGGCTGCTGATGGGAGCGTCTGTCCCTGAGGCGCGGGTGGCAGCACGAGCACAGCAATTTGCCGCGGACTTTGGCGCGCGTGCCGAACGGCAGGACGCGCTTGCCCGCATCGCCGCCGATCGCGCCGAGGGCCATGACGTGGTGCTCGTGACAGCGTCGAGTCGCTACTATGTCGAGGCGCTCGCCCAGCGCTGGGGAATCGCCCATGTGATTGCGACCGAGAATGTCCGGGACGGCGGCGCCATCACCCACCGTATTGCGGGGGAGAATTGCTACGGAGGGGAAAAGGTTGCACGGCTGCATGCGTGGCTTGCCGGCCGCGTGCCGGCAAGCGTGCGCGCCTATTCTGACCACGCCAGTGACGCTCCCCTTCTCGAACTGGCCGATGAACCAGTCGCAGTCTCGCCTTCAGCCGCACTCTCCCGGGTTGCAGCTGCCCGTGGCTGGAAGCAGGTCATCTGGTCTTGAGCTGGATCCGATGGAGCGGGGCAAGGCGCAGGGCAAGAAGCAGGACGAGAAGCCCAAGATAGAGCCAGGGCTCCCACTGAAACCCTTTTACCCGCAGGAGGAAATGCACACAGGCCGCAATACCGGCAAGGTAGGCCAGGCGGTGGAGCGCCTGCCAGCGCCTTGCCCCGAGCTTCCTGATGGCGGCCGAGGTTGAGGTGAGCGCGAGTGGCAGCAGCGCCAGCACAGCGACCATCCCGGCCAGAATGAACGGGCGCTTCGCCGTTTCTGCAACCAGCGCTGAAAGGCTGAGATCGAGATCTGCGAACAGGTAGAAGAGGAGGTGCATGGCGGCATAGGCGAAGGCCCACAGCCCGAAAAGGCGCCGGAGCGGCATCACCCGGCCCCAGCCGGTTATGCGGCGAATGGGTGTGCAGGCGAGGCTTGCCAGCAGCGCCCGCAAGGCCGCAAGCCCGAGCGCATTGTGGGTATAGGCGACCGGCTCGGCCGAGAGCGCACGCGATGCGGGATTCCACCCCAAGAGCTCAGCCCAGCCTGCAGCGAGAAAGAAAAGCGGAATGGCCATGACAGCATGGGCTGCCGCCCTGAGACTGGATGACATCAGAAGAAGCGCTTGAGATCCATGCCGGTGTAAAGGCCGGCGACTTCGGAATAGCCATTGAACAGGAGTGTCTCGCGTCTCCTGAACTCGCCGATCCGCCGCTCGCGCGCCTGGCTCCAGCGCGGATGGTCGACCTCGGGGTTCACATTGGAATAGAAGCCATATTCGCGAGGTGCCGCCATGTTCCAGCTGGTCTTGGGCTGGTTTTCGACAAAGTCGATGGCGACAATCGACTTCACTGACTTGAAGCCATATTTCCAGGGCACAACGAGGCGGATGGGCGCGCCATTCTGGTTGGGCAGGCGCCGGCCATAGACTCCGACGGCAAGGAGCGTGAGATCGTGCATGGCTTCATCGAGCCGGAGCCCTTCGCGATAGGGCCATGCCAAGACCGGGTTCCGGAGGCCCGGCATCTGGGCCGGGTCGGCGAGCGTGCGGAACGCCACATATTTGGCACTCCCCAGCGGCTCGACGGCGCGGACGAGGCTCGAAAACGGCACCCCGACCCAGGGGATCACCATCGACCAGCCCTCGACACAGCGGAAGCGGTATATGCGCTCCTCCCACGGCGCCCGGGCAATGTAGCGGTCCACATCCAAGGTGATGGGCTTCTTCACAAGCCCGCCGACCTCGACTGTCCAGGGGCTTGGCCTGAGGCTGCCCGCGTTTCTGGCTGGATCACCCTTCTCCAGCCCGAACTCGTAGAAATTGTTGTAGCTGGTCACGTCAACCAGCGGCGTGGGTGGCTCGCCGGCGTCCCGCGTCCGCCGGGCGGCGATCGCGGCCAGCTTTGCCGGGTTGGTCGAAGCAGCGGCCGGCAGCGCGCCGGATGCGACCATGCCCGCCACCACTGCGCGGCGGTTGAGGAACAGGGCTTCGGGCGTGACCTCGCGCTCGGGAAGGCCCCACGAGGGATTTCGGCGAATCGGCATGGCCCTCTTTCTACGCTCACAGATGAACCGGGGTTACACCCGCTGTGGCCATGCTATCGATAGCGGCAAGGCATGGCGTGGCATTCGCCCGCACGGGAGGAGCGATGCGGCTCAGACTTTCCTTCATGGCAGCAGCGCTTGCGCTCGCCGCCCCGCTTGGCGCTGCGCCAGACGCGGACATCGCCGCCCGCCTCGCCATGGCCGAGGCCTGGCTTTCGGTGCAGCTTGCACGCGAGAATATCCCTGGTGCCTCAGTGGCGATTGTCCATGGCGAGACCACACTCTTGGCCAAGGGGTTCGGCTTTGCGAACGTGGCCGCCCGCGTCCCCGCCACGGCCGACACCCGCTACAGCATCTGCTCGATTTCCAAGCTGTTCACCGCCATGCTGGCGATGCAGGAGCGGGACGCTGGCCGGCTCGACCTCGACGCACCGGTCGAGACCATCCTCCCATGGGCCAGGCTCGCGCCCGCCGAAGGCCAGGACGGCCCAGTGACCGCCCGCGGGATCCTGAGCCATGTCGCCGGCCTGCCGCGCGAGACCGATCTTCCCTACTGGAGCGAGGTGAACTTCCCCGACCGGGCCACCGTCCGGGCGCGCGTGCCAGCGCAGGCGATGCTCTACCGCGGCTTCGACACTTGGCAATATTCGAACCTCGGCATCACGCTGCTTGGCGAGATGGCAGCCGCGACGGCGGGGAAGGATTTCGCCCCGCTGGTCACTGCCCGCATCCTCGCGCCCCTTAAGCTCACCCGCACCACGCCCGATCTTCCGGTCGCGCTCCACGGCCGCGACTTCGCCGTCGGCTACAAGGCGCGCCGAACCGGCTGGGCGCGCGCGCCCTTCCCGGCCTATACGCTGAAAGGCCTCGCCCCTGCCGCCGGCTTTGCCTCCACGGCAAATGATCTCGCGCGCTTCGCCCAGTGGCAGTTCCGCCTGCTTGAGAGGGGCGGCGAGGAGGTGCTGAAGGCTTCGACGCTCCGCGAGATGCAGCGCACCCACTGGGTCACGCCCGACAAGCCCGGCGAGGCGTGGGGCCTTGGCTTCGCCGTCTCGACGCATGAGGGCAAGAGTTTCGTCGGCCACGGCGGCTGGTGCCCCGGCTACCGCGCCAACCTCATGATGCGCCTGCCCGACCGGGTCGCCATCATCCTGCTTGCCAACGCCGACGACGCCGACACCGGCGCGCTCAGCCGCGAACTCTGGGACCTCGTGTCGCCGCCCCTCCGCAGGGACGCGAAACCTGCGCCGCGCACCCGCAACCTCGCCGCCTTCGAGGGCCGCTACGGCCGCCCCGCCTCGGCGAGCGATGTCTGGATCGCCCAGATCGGCGACGAGCTGGTCTCCATCCCGCTGTTCGAGGCGCGCGGTGTTGCCAAGGCTCTCACCCGCTGGCAGCCGAGTGGCGAGGACCGCTTCCGTCGGGTGCTTGAGACCGGCGCTCTTGGCGACGAGCTCCGCTTCGACCGCGATGCGTCCGGCCGCATCACCCGCCTGTGGGTCCACAGCAACCCGATGCAGAGGCTGGAGCCCTGATGGAAAGCATCCGCGTGCAGAATGGTGATGTCGGGCTCCATGTTGTGGTGGCTGGCCCGGCCAACTCCGCTGAGCCCCCCATCCTCTTCGTCCATGGCTGGCCCGAGCTTGCCCACAGCTGGCGCCACCAGCTCGCCCATTTTTCGGCTGCCGGGCGCCGGGTCGCAGCCCTCGATGTCCGCGGCTATGGCCGGTCCGACAAGCCCTGGCCGGTCGAGGCCTACCGCCTCTCGGTCATCTGTACTGACATCGCCGCCATCATCGACGCGCTGGGCGGGAAGGCCGTCCTTGT
>NZ_JBRCLD010000058.1:0-9165 GCF_053487655.1 Thermaurantiacus sp.
GGATGCCATTGTTGCCTTCGACTATCTCCCGCCCGAGGTGGTCGCCCGCGTTGTCGACAAGTTCATCCTCGAGCTTGAGCTCCAGCTCGCTGACCGCGATGTCCACATCGGCCTTTCCGATGAGGCGAAGGCCTGGCTCACCGAGCGCGGCTATGACAGGCTCTACGGCGCGCGGCCGATGGCTCGGCTTATCCAGGAGGAGATCAAGCGCCCGCTCGCAGACGAGCTCTTGTTCGGCAAGCTTGTCCACGGTGGCGAAGTGCGAGTCCACCTGAAGGATGGCAAGCTCGCCTTCGAGATCACGCCGGCTGCGCCCAAGAAGAAGTCGCGCCGCAGGAAGGCGGCAGAGGCCGCGCAAGACAAGGCCTGACCCCGCCGATCGGCCGCCAGCGGCGGAGAGCGCCGGCCAAGGGGTTGCCCATGCGCAGGCAGGCGCACCATCGGGTTGCAGCGGGCGGGTTGCAGCTGGCCTGTTGGCGCGCGCAGGCAAGAGTTGCGCCAATCCTCGCAACGCTCAGCGCGCAGTCGTCGACAGTCGAGCCAAGAATGGTGGAGGCCACTCCAGCTGCCGGGGCAAGCGGAGTTGGCCGCACACGGCCTGCCAGTCCACGTTCCGACGCGGCTGCGGCATGGCGCGCCCCGTCGCCCCTTCAAGAGAGGGTTTGGCGCGCCCGGAACGATTCGAACGTCCGACCCCCAGATTCGTAGTCTGGTGCTCTATCCAGCTGAGCTACGGGCGCGCGGGCCCCGGCACATAGCCGAAGGGCCACGGATTGCAAGCGTGCGGTAGCGAAGGCAAAAGCCAGAGGGTGACTCCTCTCCGCCCTGTCACGCGTTTCCTGGCGCTGGGTCTGCTGCTGTCCGTCCTGCCGGTCCTTGCCGGCTGCGCGCATGACCAGGATTTTCCTGATCTTCTGCCCCGGCCCCATGAGGTGCCGAGGCAGATTGACGAGTCCGCCTCTGCCTCAGCTGGACTTTCCGACCCCGAGCGTGCGGCACTCAAGGAGGAGCTGGCGCGGGCCCAGGCTGCCCTTGTCCCTGTTCGCCGTGCGGCAGCTGCTGCTGGGCAGGCCCTCGATGTCGCGCTCGCTCGTGCCCGCGGCGCGCCCGTCGGCAGCGACAGCTGGGCCGATGCCCAGCTCCTTCTGTCGCGGCTTGACCAGGCCAGGGCCGGCTATGGCGCGATCGAGGCTCAGCTTGCGCCCCTTGCCCGGCTGGTCGATTCCACCCCGCCCGACGACCCGGACCGGCGGCAATTGGAGACCTTGCTCTCGACCATCCGTGCCGAGGCGCTTGCTCTTGCCGAGCGGCAAAAGCGGGCCGCCCGCCAACTCGGGGGCGCCTAGGTCAGGCGATCGAGCTCGGCTTCGTCGAGCCCGCCTGGCACGAGGATGATGAGGCACGGCAAGGAGCCTGCCCGCTCGCCGGCGAAATGCTCGACGAGTGGACCCGGCCGCCCCTTCGGCGCAGCCGCGAGCACGAGCGAACGCACCTCCGGGTGATCTCGGACAAACGCCAGCACCTGCTCTGAAGGCTTGCCGGCAAGGATTTTCGTCGCAACTGGCCGCCCGAGCAGTGCACGCGCGCTGTCGGCCGCGTCAGCGAGGAGACGCTCTGCAGCCTCCTGCTGTTCGGCGGCGATCGTCTCCTGCACACCCCCCCACTGCACGAATTGAGGTGGAGGCAGCACATGGAGGAGCTGCACGTCCTCGCCTGTGCGGCGCGCCCTCCGGGCAGCGAACCTGAGCGCCCGACGACATTCCGGCGTATCGTCAACGACGACCAGATAGGTGCCGGCCGTGGTCATCCGAGCGCAGGCGCTGCCCCAAAAGGCGCGGGCGTTGGAACAAGCTGGGCATCACACCAGTTGCCCAGCACTGCTGCGGCCCCGCGCCATGCACGGCGCAGCGAACCGCCGGATGCGCCAGCTGAATCGGTTCGCCACGCCATGGCACAGCGCCTAATGCCGCCAAGACCGCGAGGCAATGTCCGGGTGTTGCCGTCTGCCGGCTGTTGCAGGATGCGGGAGGCCGTCAGCTCCTCTCGGGGATCCGCACGTTCAAGGTTTCGCCCGAGTTGCCGGGAAAGCCAGTGAACAGTGCTTCCACCAGCCTCGGGACAAGGAAAGGCAGGTCGCTGCTGCGCGTTGTCGACTGAGCCCGGCCTTCGAACAGGTTCACGCCGTCAGATGCGCGCGAAATCGTAATCTCGAGAAAGCTCGGGTAGACGGTGTAGCTATATACTTCCGGGCCACCCCAACCCCACCAGGGATCATACCAGCCCCAGCCACCCCAGCCGTAACCCCAGGGACGGCCCCAGCCACCCCAGCCGACACCAAAAAAGCCCGGCCTCGTATCCAGCCGCTCGCGCGGCGGACCAACACCATAGCTCATCCGAACGATGAGCTGCGCACTCTCACGATCCCGGGCAAAACGATAGCCCTGCCGCTCAAGCGCCTGCTGCACTGCCTGGGCATAGGTCCGAAACTCGATCGAGCTGGCATTGCGATCATCCGCAGCTTCAATGACGAAGGTCTCGCCTGCCGGCGGCGGCAGGACCTGGAAGCGTGAGACTTGCGCGCGGAATGGCGTGGCGCAGGCGGCCAGCAGAAGCAATGTGACGAGCAACAGGGACTTCGCCGCGGGAAAATCCGGGCGCACAGCAAAACCTGTGTCAGAGAGACGCATAACGTTCCTCCATGGGGACCATCCGAGAGCCCCCGCCCATGTTTCTAGTGCAGGCCGCGTGAATGGAAGCTTTCACGCTGCGCGGGACATGCACTCGGCACCGCACGATGCGCAGGTCAGGCAGCCTTCTCCGTCCGCAGCACTTGGATCGGCGGCTTACGTCCAGCCACCACATCGCCGTCAACGACGATTTCCTCCACTGTATCGAGGCCAGGCAAATCGAACATGGTGTCAAGCAAGATGCCTTCCATGATCGACCTTAAACCTCGCGCACCTGTCTTGCGCTCGATCGCTTTCCGCGCAATCGCAGCAAGCGCATCGTCGGTAAAGCGCAAGCGCACGCCCTCCATATCGAACAGCTTGGCATATTGCTTGCAAAGCGCGTTCTTAGGTTCGGTCAGGATCTTGACCAGCGCCGCCTCATCCAGGTCTTCGAGCGTTGCTATGACAGGAAGCCGCCCGACAAACTCGGGGATGAGGCCAAATCGGAGCAAGTCCTCAGGCTCGCAGGCGCGCAGCACTTCACCCACCCGCCGCTCCTCGGGGGCAGCGACATGGGCGCCAAAGCCAATCGACTTGCCCTGGAGGCGATCGGAGATGATCCGGTCGAGGCCAGCAAAGGCGCCGCCGCAGATGAAGAGGATGTTGGTGGTATCGACTTGGAGGAACTCCTGCTGGGGATGCTTGCGCCCACCCTGGGGCGGCACGCTCGCGGTCGTTCCTTCCATGATCTTCAACAGTGCCTGCTGCACGCCCTCGCCCGAGACATCGCGCGTGATCGACGGATTGTCGGACTTGCGGCTGATCTTGTCGATCTCGTCGATATAGACGATCCCGCGCTGGGCCCGCTCGACATTATAGTCGCTGGCCTGGAGCAGCTTCAGGATGATGTTCTCGACATCCTCGCCGACATAGCCGGCCTCGGTCAGCGTGGTTGCGTCCGCCATGGTAAAGGGCACGTCGAGAATACGCGCCAGCGTCTGGGCGAGCAGAGTCTTCCCGCACCCGGTCGGCCCGACCAGAAGAATGTTCGACTTGGCAAGCTCGACGTCTGCCCCCTTCGCGCCATGGGCCAGTCGCTTGAAATGGTTGTGGACAGCGACCGAGAGCACGCGCTTGGCGACCGCCTGGCCAATCACATAGTCATCGAGCACATTGCAGATTTCGCGCGGAGTGGGCACGCCATCGCGCGTCTTGACCAGCGCGGCCTTCGATTCCTCGCGAATGATGTCATTGCACAGCTCGACACACTCGTCGCAGATGAAGACAGTGGGTCCGGCGATCAGCTTTTTCACCTCATGCTGGCTCTTGCCGCAGAAGGAGCAGTAGAGAGTGCTTTTGGCGTCGCCGCCGGTGGACTTGCTCATGGACGTCCTTTCAGGACCCCCATGTTAGCGCCCCCGTCCCTCGCCGCAAGGGGGGCGGAGCGCAGCTCAGCGACCTTTGGCCCGGCTGTTTGCGACGATCTTTTGGCAGCAGCCGTCGAGCACGGTCGCACTGATGGCGGGGAAGCGGCTCCGCCACCCGCACCCGCTAGCGCGCGCCTTACGGAAACAGGCGGACGTCCCTTCATTCGATAACACTGCATCCTGCCGGAGGGCGTCCACGAGGTCAATAACTGGGGTGCGCGGGAGCCCAAGGCGCGCTTGCGAACGCCCGTTGCGAGAAGGGCTCGGCGTTTCCGCCAAGGCCCGGCGCAGGAGCTCCAGATTGAGCAGGGCTTCGCTACGACGAGCCTGAGCTTGCTCCACCGTCGGGCCAGACCGAAGCGAAGCACCTCCTTCGAGCGTTGCAAGCAGTTTCTCCTCGCCCCAGGCGCGGCAGTTGGCACCCTCGAGGGGCAGGCGAAGGGGACTCCAACGCCCACCATCATCACTGAAAAACGCATCAAAAGCGCGCCCTTCAGAGCGCAACCGATAGTGCCGGGCCCCGCGGTCCATCCCAGAACTGGCCCGCGGAGCGCGCGTTTCCGCTCCAGAAACCGAATGATGGCCGCCACCCATCCGGCCGAGGCGATGGTGGGTGGGACCAGCCGCTGCACCGCCGCCGTGGAGATATCCAGATCGAGGTCGTCGCAGGCGAAAGGAACCTGCATCTGCCCCTGGTCGGCCAGAAGCCGCATGGCGAGCGGCCGCGTCGCATAGAAGTCGAGCACAGCCCGGCACAGCGCCGCTGCGGCGGCCTCGAACCGGGGATCGGCGGCGATGGCCGCTGCGTGCGCTTGTGAAGCTGATCGTGCCGGCCGAGCGTCCGTCAGCTGCCCTGGAGCCTCTCGGGTAGCTCGCGCCCCCTGCGCGACGACCCGGCGGTCGCCGCCGCCTTCGCGCTTGCGCCGCGAGCAGGAGAAGAAGGGTGAGGAACAGGTGCCGCATGGCGCCGTTCTGCCCGCTCCGGCCCCGCGCGGGCAAGGCGCGCCCCGCCTAGCGGCGGGACACGCGCAAGATCTGGCCGTCGGGCGCGTCGGTTGCAAGCCAGATCGCGCCATCGGGGGCGACCGCGACATCGCGGATCCGCGCCCCCGCCCCGCCGAGCAGCGACTCCTGCCCGAGCACGGTCTTGCCGTCGGGGGAAAGCCGCACGCGGCGCATCTCGCGGTCAACAAGCGCTCCGACCAGCAGGTCCCCGGTCCATTCGGGGAACATGGCACCCCGATAGACGGCAAGGCCCGACGGTGCGATCGAGGGCGTCCAGTCGAGCAGCGGCTCCTCCATGCCGGGGTAGCGGCGGAAGGGGGAAATTGTTGCGCCCGAATAGTCGCGGCCGCGCGTCGCAACCGGCCAGCCATAGTTGCGACCGGGAGCAAGGATATTCACTTCATCCCCGCCGCGCGGACCGTGCTCATGGGCATAGACGAGGCCCCTGACCGGATCCAAGGCGAGGCCCTGCGGGTTGCGATGGCCAAGAGTCCAGACTTCCGGCAGCGCCCCCTGGGAGCGGGCGAACGGGTTTCCGGGCGCAGGCTTGCCCGATTCAGTCAGCCGCACCACTTTCCCCAGCGGGCTTGTCTTGCGCTGGGCATCCTCGCGGAAGTCGAAGCCGTCACCAGTTGCAAGAAGGATCGTGCCGTCGGGCAGGAACAGGAAGCGGCCGCCATAATGGACGAGTCCGCGCTTCGCCGGTGTCGCCGTCCACAGCACTTCGAGCCCCACGAGCCGGTCCCCCTCGAGCCGGGCGCGCGCCAAGCGCGTGCCGTTGGCGCGGGCCGTCCCATGGGCATAGGAGAGATAGACCAGACGGTTCTGGGCGAAGGCCGGGTGCGGGCGCACGTCGAACAGGCCGCCCTGCCCCCCGGTCAGCACCCGGGGAAGCCCACGGATGGAAGTGACCGTACCGCCCGATATGCGTCTTAGCCCACCGCCGCGCTCGCTCACCAGCGCGCTGCCGTCGGGCAGGAAGGCGATCGACCAGGGGTGGTCGAGCCCGCCGGCTACCACCTCAGTGCGGAGCGCCTGCGCATATGCCGGCGCAGCGAGGAGAAGCAGGACAAGGAGAAGCCGCCGCATATTGCCCTCGCCGCTGTTGCTGCACTGCGCTACACGAGGCGGCAAACGCAAGGCAAGGAGACAAGATGGCAACGGCAGCGCAAGCGCCCGACCGCCCCTTAGCCGACCGATGGGGCTGGCGTTTCGCCGCCTTGCTTGCAGCAGTCGCAACCACCCATGTCGTCATGAGCCTCGGCCACAGCCTGATGGTACAGGCGGCCCTCGCCGACCTTGGCATCAGCCTGGGCTTTGGAGCGCGCATCTCGGGCATTAGCCGCGACATGCTCGGCCTTGCCCCAACGCTTGCGCCCGTGATTGCCGGCGCTCTCGTCATCGCCTTCGCCATTGCTGGCCTGCTGCGCCAGCGGGCCGGGCCCTTTGGCCGCAAGATCGCCTTCCCGCTCGCCGGCTGGGCTGCCATGACGGTCATGCTGGCGGCCATGCGACTGAGCTTTGGCATGACTCCGCTTGCCGGCGCCCGCACGGCTTCGGGCTTCCTCCTCATGAGCCTCGCCGGCCTCGCCGGAGGCCTCGTCTTCGCCTTTCTGCTGCGCCGACGCGACTGACCTCTTCTGTTGCTGAAAAGCCACACTACATGGAGGCAAACAGGAGCAGCGCATGAACCTCGAAAAATTCACTGACCGGGCCCGGGGCTTCCTCCAGGCCGCCCAGACCATCGCCATCCGCGAAGCGCATCCGCGGATCGGCTCTGCCCATCTTTTGAAGGCCCTGCTCGATGACAGTGAGGGGCTTGCCGCCGGCCTCATCACGCGCGCCGGCGGAGACCCGGCGGCCGCGCGGGCCGAAGTCGAGCGCCAGCTTGCCGCGCTTCCGAAAGTGTCGGGAAGCAACCAGGTGGGGCTTGATACCGATGCTGTGCGCGTGCTCGACGCCGCCGAGCAGGCCGCCACGAAAGCGGGCGACGGGTTCGTGACGGTTGAGAGGCTGCTCCAGGCCTGCGCGCTCCAGTCCGGCACCGAGGCCGGCAAGGCCATGCAGGCGGCGCGCGTCACGCCCCAGGCGCTCGAGCAGGCGATCCAGGCCATGCGCAAGGGCCGCACCGCCCAGTCCGCCTCCGCCGAGGACAGCTACGACGCGCTCCGCAAATATGGCCGGGATCTCACCGCCGCCGCACGCGAGGGCAAGCTCGACCCCGTCATCGGCCGCGACGAGGAGATTCGCCGCACCGTGCAGGTGCTGGCACGGCGCACCAAGAACAATCCCGTCCTCATCGGCGAGCCAGGGGTGGGCAAAACCGCGATCGTCGAGGGTCTCGCCCAGCGCATCGTCAACGGCGATGTGCCCGATGGGCTCAAGGACAAGACCCTGTTCGCGCTCGACATGGGCGCGCTCATTGCCGGCGCCAAATATCGCGGCGAGTTCGAGGAGCGGCTGAAGGCCGTGCTCGACGAGGTGCGCGCGGATGAAGGCGACATCCTCCTTTTCATCGACGAGATGCACACGCTCATCGGCGCAGGCAAGTCGGAAGGGGCGATGGATGCCTCGAACCTCTTGAAGCCGGCGCTTGCCCGCGGCGAGCTCCACTGCATCGGTGCGACCACGCTTGATGAATATCGCAAGCATGTCGAGAAGGATGCCGCCCTCGAGCGGCGGTTCCAGCCGGTGTTCGTCGGCGAGCCGACGGTTGAAGACACGATCTCGATCCTGCGCGGCCTCAAGGAGAAATATGAGCTGCACCACGGGGTCAGGATCACCGACAGCGCCCTCGTTGCCGCCGCCACCCTTTCCAACCGCTATATTTCCGACCGTTTCCTGCCCGACAAGGCGATCGACCTCATGGACGAAGCGGCCTCGCGGCTCAGGATGGAAGTCGAATCGAAGCCCGAGGAGATCGAGGCGCTCGACCGGCGGATCATCCAGATGAAGATCGAGCGCGAGGCGCTCCGGAAGGAGACCGACCAGGCCTCCCGGGACCGGCTCGCGACGCTCGAGACCGAGCTTGCCCGGCTTGAGGGCGAGGCCGCCGAGCTTTCGGCGCGCTGGGCGGCGGAGAAGGAGAAGCTGGCTGCCGCCACGCGCCTGAAGGAGGAGCTGGAAGCCGCAAGGCTCCAGGTCGAACAGGCGCAGCGGAGCGGCGACTATGCCCGTGCTGGCGAACTGACCTATGGCGTCATCCCCGACCTTGAGCGGCGCCTTGCCGAAGCGGAACGCGCCTCGGCGGAGGCCATGGTGCGCGAGGAAGTGACCGCGGAGGACATCGCGCAGGTCGTCTCCCGCTGGACCGGGGTTCCAGTTGCCAAGATGCTGGAAGGGGAGCGCGAGAAGCTCCTCCACATGGAAGAAGGGCTCGCAGCGCGGGTGATCGGCCAGGCTGATGCGGTGGCCGCGGTTGCCAAGGCGGTGCGCCGTTCGCGCGCCGGCTTGCAGGATCCTGGCCGTCCGCTTGGCTCCTTCTTGTTCCTGGGGCCCACCGGCGTCGGCAAGACCGAGCTTACCAAGGCACTCGCCGCCTTCCTTTTCGACACCGAGGAGGCGATGGTCCGGATCGACATGTCCGAGTTCATGGAGAAGCATTCGGTCGCCCGCTTGATTGGCGCGCCGCCGGGTTATGTCGGCTATGATGAAGGCGGGGTTCTGACCGAGGCCGTGCGCCGCCGACCCTACCAGGTCGTCCTGTTCGACGAGGTCGAGAAGGCCCATCCGGACGTGTTCAACGTCCTCCTCCAGGTGCTCGACGATGGCCGGCTGACCGACGGCCAGGGCCGCACGGTCGATTTCGCCAACACCATCATCATCCTCACCTCAAACCTCGGCAGCCAGCATATCGCCGCCCTTCCCGATGGCGCTGACGTCAAGCAGGCCGAACCCATGGTGATGGAAGCCGTTCGCGCAGCCTTCCGACCGGAGTTCCTGAACCGGCTGGATGAGATCATCCTGTTCCACCGTCTTGCGCCGAGCCACATGGGCGCCATCGTCGATATCCAGATCCGGCGCGTCGAGGGGCTGCTCAGGGATCGCAAGATCCGGCTCGACGT
>NZ_JBRCLD010000059.1:0-17235 GCF_053487655.1 Thermaurantiacus sp.
ACCCGTGGTGCCGTCGGCCGCTGGAAGATCGGCTTCTTCGGATTGCCCACGAGGCCGGCGTGCCCATCGTCTTCAGCATCCTCGACTATGGTACGAAAACGGTGCGCATCGCCGGCGAACTCATGCCGTCGGGCGATTTCGCGGCGGACTGGCCCACCATCCGCCAGATCTATGAGGGCGCCCTCGGCAAGCACCCCGGCCGGTTCGTGCTCAGTCCCGGAACGGGTCGCGCACGAGGATGGTGTCGTCGCGCTCGGGTGAGGTGGAAACGAGCGCGACCGGGCAGTCGATCAGCTCCTCGATCCGGCGGATATATTTGATGGCCGCAGCTGGAAGCTCGGCCCAGCTGCGGGCGCCCGCCGTGCTCTCAGCCCAGCCTTCGAACTGCTCGTAGATGGGCTCGGCCGCCATGGCATCGCTGATGCGGGCTGGCAGATGGTCGAGCCTGCGCCTGCCGACCTGGTAGCCGACGCAGACCAGAAGCTCGCGGAAGCCATCGAGCACGTCGAGCTTGGTGAGCGCGATCCCGTCGATCCCGGCGACCTGCACTGTCTGGCGGACGAGTGCGGCATCGAACCAGCCGCAGCGGCGCTTGCGCCCTGTCACGGTGCCGAATTCGCGGCCGCGGACCCCGAGCCGCTCGCCAGTCTCATCCTGCAATTCGCTTGGGAACGGGCCCGAGCCGACACGCGTTGTGTAGGCCTTGACGATCCCGAGCGTGTAGGAGAGGGCGCCTGGCCCAAGCCCGGCCCCGGCTGCCGCTGCGCCTGCGACTGTATTCGACGAGGTGACGAAGGGATAGGTGCCGTGGTCGACATCGAGCAGCACCCCTTGCGCGCCTTCGAACAGGATGCGCGCCCGCTGCCGCCGCTTGGTGGCAAGAGTCTGCCACACTGGCGCGGCAAAGGGCAGGATGGCGGGCGCGATGGCCTGGAGCTCGGCGACGAGCGAATCCCGGTCGATCGGCGCCACCCCGAAGCCAGCGCGCAGCGCATTGTGGTGGGCGAGCAGCCGCTCGATCTGCGGCGCGGCCGCAGCAAGATCGGCAAGATCGCACAGCCGGAGCGCCCGGCGCCCCACCTTGTCTTCGTAAGCTGGGCCGATGCCGCGTCGGGTGGTGCCAATGCGGCCGGCGCCGCTTGCATCCTCGCGAAGGGCGTCAAGATCGCGGTGGAAGGGCAGGATGAGCGGGCAGGTCTCGGAAATCTGGAGCTTGTCGGGTGCGATCGAAATGCCCTGGGCAGAGAGCCGCGCGATTTCATCGGCAAGCGCCCAAGGATCGAGCACCACGCCGTTGCCGATGACAGAGAGCGTGCCCCGGACCACGCCCGAGGGCAGCAATGAGAGCTTGTAAGTGGTCTCGCCCACGACCAGCGTGTGCCCAGCATTGTGGCCACCCTGGAAGCGCACTACCACATCGGCCCGCGCCGAGAGCCAGTCGACAATTTTGCCCTTGCCCTCGTCACCCCACTGGGCGCCGATCACCACGACATTGGCCATCAGCCGGCCACCTCCCTGCCATTCCAGCGGTGCGTGCAGCCGAGGCGCTCGGCTGTATCCAGGGGCGAGAGTGCAGCAACCGTCGCATCGCCTGCGGCGCGCAGCCTGGCGCCCACTTCCGGGGGCGTTCCAAGCGGCAGGAACACCCGCCGCCTCAGCGAAACCCCGAGCCCCGCTTCCGCAAGCGGGTCGACATAGAGCGAAAAGCCGACCGCCGGCTCGCGGCTGCCATCGCCGTGGCGGATGCCGTAGGTGCCGCCACGGCCCACCTCCTGGCGCAGCGGGGTGCCGGCCGCTGCGCCGAACAGGGAAAAGCCGAGCCAGCTCTGATATTCGAACCCGTGCCGTTCGGTCGGGTCGATCCGGACTGCGGCGAGGCCGAGCGCTGCACAAAGTTCGCCGGCCCGCTCGACGAGATCGGCAACCGGATCGGCGGGGCTCAGTTCCCGCAGCCGGGCCAGCGCCTCATCCGCGGGCCCGGTGGCATCGAGCAGCGCGGCATAGGCAGACGCCCCGAGGCCGGCAAGCGCGCCGCGGTCCTTGCCATCAAGCGCCCTTGCGACTGCTGCGGGATCAGCGACCGGCCATGGCCCGGCCGCAAGCCGCCCGACGAGGTCTGGAAGCGCCAACTCGACGGTCACGTCTTCAAGGCCGCAGGCTCGGAGTGCCTCGACTGCGACCCGGATGACCTCGACGGCGGCCTCGATGCCATCATCGCCGATGAGTTCGGCACCGGCCTGGGTGCGCTCGCGAGCCGGGTCGAGCTCGCTGCCACGGGCCCGGACGGTTGCTCCGCCATAGGCCAGCCGGAGCGGCCGGGGCTGGCCGGCAAGGCGGGTTGCGGCAATGCGCGCAACTTGCGCTGTTATATCCGGTCGGAGGGCCAGGCCATCGCCGGTCAGCGGATCGACGACCCGGAACAGCCGGGTCGTGCTGGGCATATCGACAAAGCGGCCGAGCTCGGCCTCGCGCTCGGCCAAGGGCGGCTGGACTCGGGCATAGCCATGGGCCGCGACGGTATCGAGCACGGTCCTGAGCAAAGTTGCAACGGCCTCAGCTTCGGGCGGAAGCCGGTCGCGGAAGCCCTCCGGCAGAAGGGCGGGGCGAAGCATCAGAAACCGAGTGCCTTGACCGTGCGAACACCCGGCAGCCGGCACAGCTCCCACATCAAGGGCTCGGGGATCGACTGGTCGACCGAGAGCAGCAGGACAGCTTCTCCGCCGGCATCGCGCCGGCCGAGGTGGAAGGTGCCGATGTTGACTCCGGCATCGCCGAGCAGCGTGCCGAGCCGGCCGATGAAGCCCGGCTTGTCTTCGTTGACGATGTAGAGCATGCGCGGTGCGAAATCCGCCTCGACCTTGATGCCGCCGATCTCGACCAGGCGCGGGGTCGATCCTGCAAAAAGAGTGCCGGCGACTGCGCGCTCGCCGGCGGGCGTGCGCAGAGTGACAGTGAGCAGCGTCTGGTAGTCGGTGTCGCGCTCATGGCGGACTTCGGCGATCTCGATGTTGCGGTCGCGGGCAATGAAGGGCGCGTTCACCATGTTCACGGTGTCGGAGAACTGGCGCATGACACCCGCCACGGCTGCCGCGGTGATGGGCTTGATGTTGAGCTCAGAAGCAGCGCCTTCCGCCTCGACGGTGATGGAGCGGATCTCGGCGCCTTCAAGCTGGCCTGCAAGTGCACCCAGCTTCTCCGCAAGCGACATGTAGGGCCGGAGCCTGGGGGCTTCCTCGCTCGAGACCGAGGGCATGTTGAGTGCATTCTCAATTGCGCCGGTCAGCAGGAAATCGGCCATCTGCTCAGCGACCTGGATCGCGACATTGACTTGTGCTTCCTCGGTTGAGGCGCCGAGATGGGGTGTTGAGACGAAGCCGGGCGTTCCGAACAGCGGCGAGGCGGTTGCCGGCTCCTCCTGGAAAACGTCGAGCGCGGCGCCGGCGATATGGCCGGAATCAAGGAGTTCCTTCAGTGCTGCCTCATCGATAAGGCCGCCGCGGGCGCAGTTGATGATCCGGACCCCCCGCTTGGTCTTCAAGAGATTCTCGCGCGAGAGGATGTTGCGGGTGCTGTCGGTGAGAGGCGTATGCAGCGAGATGAAGTCGGCCCGGGCAAGGAGCTCGTCGAGCGTGACCTTCTCGACGCCCAGATCCTGCGCGCGCTCGGGAGTGAGGAAGGGATCATGGGCGATGACCTTCATGCGGAGGCCATGGGCACGGTCGGCGACAATCCCGCCGATGTTGCCGCAGCCGATGAGGCCAAGCGTCTTGGCGGTGAGCTCCACACCCAGGAAGCGGTTTTTCTCCCACTTGCCGGCCTGGGTTGAGGCATCGGCTTCGGGCAGCTGGCGGGCGAGCGCGAACATGAGTGCAATCGCATGCTCAGCCGTGGTGATGGAGTTGCCGAAGGGCGTGTTCATGACGACGATGCCGCGGGCCGAGGCGGCGGCCACATCGACATTGTCAACGCCGATGCCAGCGCGCCCCACAACCTTGAGGCGGGTGGCAGCAGCAAGGAGATCTGCTGTCACCTTTGTCGAGGAGCGGATCGCAAGCCCGTCATAGTCACCGATGATGGCCTTGAGCTCCTCTTTCGCGAGGCCAGGCTTCTCGTCCACCTCGATCCCGCGCGAGCGGAAGATCTCGGCGGCCTTGGGCGACATCTTGTCGGAAATCAGAACCTTGGGCATTTTCAGCTCCAGCTGCTCGACAGCGCGATCGGGTGGGCAAGCGCCATGGCCAGACCGAAGCCGATCTTGAGCCCGGCATCGACAAGGCCAATACGGCGAAGGGAAATGTGGGACCGGGGCCAGGCCCAGGCCGCATTGGCGACGCAAAGGAGGCCGACAATCCCGATGAGCGGCCCGATGGCGGGCACCATCGGCAGGAAGTGGAGGCCAACGATCAGGATGGCGAGATCGGCGCGGCGCGCATCGGCCGCGAAGCGGCGTCTCGCAAAGGCGATCCCCGCGATCTCGAACAGGATACCGGCGCCGAGTGCAGTCCAATGAAGCAGGTTGGGCTGGCCGAGCGACGGCTTGAGCGCGAGCGCGAAGGTGGCCGCGAGGGCACCGGCGCCGAAGGCGACCACCGTCCAGTGCGCCTCGCGTTTCGTATCCAGCCGCGACACACCGAAGAACAAGCCGGCGCTGACCAGAAAGAAGCCGCCCGCGCGCAGGAGCGGAAAGGGTGCCAGGAGGGAATCCACCGGGTCAGCGCTCGCTTGTGACAGCGTAGGCCCAGTCGAGCCAGGGGCCCAGCGCCTCGATGTCGGCGGTGTCAACCGTTGCGCCACACCAGATCCGAAGCGAGGGCGGCGCATCCCGATAGCCATTGATGTCGAAGGCGACACCCTCTTGCTCGAGAAGGCCTGCGATCGACTTGGGAAGGTCGGCCGGGCCGTCGACCGCGATGCAGACCGACGTGTTGGAGCGAGTCGCCGGGTCGGCGGCGAGATTCCTTGCCCATGGCGTGCGGTCGATCCAGGCTTGCAGGGCTTCGGCATTGGCGTCGGCGCGGGCGTGGAGCGCAGGAAGGCCGCCAATTGACTCCGCCCAGCGCAGCGCATCGAGATAGTCTTCAACGCAGAGCATGGAGGGGGTGTTGATCGTTTCGCCGGCGAAGATGCCCTCGATGAGCTTGCCGCCTTTGACCAGCCGGAAGATCTTCGGCAGCGGCCAAGGCGGGCTCCAGCTTTCAAGCCGCTCGACGGCGCGCGGGGAGAGGATGAGGACTCCATGCGCGCCTTCGCCGCCCAGCACCTTCTGCCAGGAGAAGGTTGTCACATCGAGTTTCGCGAAGGGGAGCGGCTGGGCAAAGGCCGCCGACGTGGCGTCGCAAAGCGTCAGCCCCTCGCGATCCTCGGGGATCCAGTCGCCGTTCGGCACCCGCACGCCAGAAGTGGTGCCGTTCCAGGTGAAGAGGACGTCAGTTGCAAAATCGACCGCCGCGAGATCGGGGAGATGGCCATAGTCCGCGCGCAAGATGGCGGGCGCGAGCTTCAGCTGCTTTGCTGCATCCGTCACCCAGCCCTCGCCGAAGCTTTCCCAAGCAAGGGCAGTGACTGGGCGGGCGCCAAGCAGAGTCCACATCGCCATCTCGAACGCGCCGGTGTCAGAGGCAGGCACGATTCCGATCCGGTAGTCGGCGGGCACCGCGAGCAAGGCGCGTGTGCGCGCGATTGCCTCAGCAAGCCGGCTTTTGCCGATCTTCGCCCGGTGCGAACGGCCGAGACTGTCGGTTGGGAGGCGGGCAAGCTCATAGCCGGGGCGCTTGGCACAGGGGCCAGAGGAGAAATGGGGCCGAGCAGGGCGGAGGGCAGGCGGTTCGGGAGCGCGCGGACAGAGCGCAGCAGCAGTCGTCGTCATGGTCTCTCCTTCCAGAGAGCACGCGCCGCGTTGGGGCGGCGTGGCCCAGGCGCGCCATGGCGGCCGGCGGCTCAGACTGTCAAGGCCTGTGGCTGAACGCTTCCTGCCATGTGCCTCCTGCCATGTGCCTCCTGTGCAATCTGATTGTCTTTTGCCTGGCAGGCCGAACTGGTCCAAGGGGCTGGTAATGACCGATCGTGCTTCAAGAGAGGTTCACACCCTCCGCTCCGCCGCCGTTGATGCCGCCCGCTCTGCCGGCGTGGCGAAGAGCCCGCAAACCGAGCATCCGGCCTATCGCCTCGCCTTCCAGGACCTCGACTTCCTGCTGCGCGAAGACCTGCGTCCAGTCAGGCTCCAGCTCGAGCTCCTGAAGCCCGAGCTCATGCTGGCAGAAGCCGGGATAGCCTCGACCCTCGTCGTCTATGGCTCAGCCCGGATCCCAGCGCCAGAGGCCGCCGCGGCGCTGGTGGCTGCGGCCCGGACTCCGGCCGAGCGGGCAGTTGCCGAGCGGCTGGCAGCCAAGTCCCGCTATTATGACGAGGCGCGCCGGCTTGCTTTCCTTGCCTCTTCGCGTCCGTGCGGGGCGGATGGGCGCCGCGACTTTGTGGTCTGTTCGGGCGGCGGCCCCTCGATCATGGAAGCAGCAAACCGCGGTGCTGCCGATGCCGGGGCGCCCTCGATCGGGCTCAATGTGGTACTGCCGCACGAGCAGCAGCCCAACCCCTATGTGACCCCGGCTTTGAGCTTCCAGTTTCACTATTTCGCCGTCCGCAAGATGCACTTTCTCATGCGGGCGCGGGCGGTTGCGGTCTTTCCCGGAGGCTATGGCACGCTTGATGAGCTGTTCGAGCTCTTGACTCTTGTTCAGACCGGCAAGATGCAGCCCGTGCCGCTTGTGCTGTTCGGCCGCGATTACTGGAGCCGGATCATCAACTTCCCGGCGCTGGCCGAAGAGGGGGTAATCGACCCCAAGGATCTTGATCTCCTCCACATGGTGGAAACGGCCGATGAGGCTTGGGCCCACATCTGTGCAACCGCCAGGGCCGAGGCGGCCGCAACGGTGTGAGGATCAGGTCGCAGCTTGTTCTGTGGCTGGCTCTTCTGCAGGCGCGGCGGCTGCTTCCGGTGCGGCTGCAGGCGGTGCTGGGAGCGGCAGCGGGGAGTCGCTCTTGCTGTTGAGGTAGGCGAGGAGATCGGCGCGTTCCTGCGCCTTGCTGATGCCTGCGAAGGCCATCTTGTTGCCCGGGATTGCCGCCCGTGGGTTCTTGAGCCATTCGGAAAGACTTGCCCAGTCCCAGCGCTTGTCTGCGAGGGCCTGGAGGGCAGGGGAATAGCCGAACCCGGCGATATGGGCGTGCTTGGCGCCGACAATGCCGTAGAGATTGGGGCCGATGCCATTGGCTCCGCCCTTGTCGATCGAGTGGCAGGCCGCGCATTTCTTGAACGCGGCCTCGCCGCGCGCTGGGTCGGCCGAGGCGAGCAAAAGCTCGATCGGCGGCTCGCCAGCCTCTGCAGCTGGGGCTTCCTCGGCTTCGGCAACGACTCCCTCAACGACGAAACCCCGCTTGGCTGGCACCGCAGGCGTGTAGATGTAGCCGGTGAGGATCGAGAGCCCGAGCACAGCAATGAGCGCTGTCAGAACAGCGCCGGAAATGCGAGTCCACTCGTAGCTGTCCAAGATTTGCTCCCATGACGCCTGCGCAACCTGACGCTGCGCGAGTCCACAAGAAAGCGGCCGGAAACCCGGCCGCACGCGTGCTCCTAGAGACCAAGGGGCGGCTTGGCAACTAGAACCGGGCCCTCCTGGTCGCGCAGCGCTGTCGCAGCTCCAAGGCATGGGAGTTGCTGGTCCGGGCCGGGATTGGCGGCCGGAGGCTGCCTGCGGGAATGATTGACCCGGCGGTCGGCTGCCGCCATGCGCCAGCGCCGATGGACAGCTATCCACCCCCGGCGCGCGATCTTGTGGCTGCGATGCGCACGGCAGCGCTCGCCGCGCCGGACCGCGCCATCGCCTTCCAGGGGGCACCTGGCGCCTATTCGCACCAGGCGGTGCGCCAGTTCGATGCCGCAGCGCCGCCGCTGCCCTGTTTCAGCTTCGAGGACGCAATCCAGGCCGTAATCGACGGCGAGGCAGGGCAGGCCGCAATTCCTGTGGAGAACAGCTTGCACGGGCGTGTTGCGGACGTGCATTTCCTGCTTCCTGAAAGCGGACTTGCAATCGTTGGCGAAACTTTCGTCAAGGTCGAGCATTGCCTGCTTGCCCGGCCTGGCGTTGCAAGTGCTGAACTGCGCGAGGTGCTCTCCCACCCCCAGGCGCTCGGACAATGCCGCCGGCGGCTGAAGGCGCTCGGGCTCCGCCCTGTCCCTTTCGCTGACACTGCGGCGGCGGCTGCGGAAATCATGGCGCGCGACGAGCGCCACCTCGGTGCACTCGCGTCCGCGCTGGCAGCGGAGCTCTATGGCTGCTGCGTCCTTGCGGACAACTTGCAAGACGCCGACCACAACCGGACTCGCTTCTTGCTCTTGGCGCGCGCGCCACTCGCACTGCCGCTTGCCGGGCCAGCCAAGACGACCCTTGCCTTTGAAGTCAAGAATATCCCGGCAGCGCTCTTCAAGGCGCTCGGCGGCTTTGCCACCAATGGAGTCAATCTCTCGCGGCTGGAAAGCCATGTTTCCGGTGGCTCGTTCACGGCTGCCCAGTTTCTCATCGACATCGAGGGAACACCGGATGCGCCTGCTGTTGCACGCGCGCTTGAGGAACTCGCCTTCCATTCGAAGTGGGTCCGGATGCTCGGCTGCTACCCTGCTGCTGCCGACTGGGAGGAGAGCTAAACGAAAGCCCAGCGTGGCCGTTCCGGTGGGTGTGAAGGCGTTCTTGGCATGGGTCCCAATCCGGAAGCTTGCGCTCTCTGCGGCGGGCTTGTGCCTTCCTGAACCCTTGCCATGAGCTTCCAGTTCAAGCCGCCGGTTGCTGCGGCCCATGCCGTCAGCTGGCGCGACCTATTCACTATCGGGCCCGAGCATGACCCCTTCTGGTCGCGCGTGCGGGCAACGCAGCTCGATTTTCTTGCCCGCTATCTTCCCTTCACGCTTGCCGTTGCGATCGGCAATACCAGCGTGGTGCTGGCCGCGCTGGCCCACAAGGCGCCAACCGACATCCTCGTCTTCTGGATGCTGGTCCAGACCGGGATGAGTGTCCACTTCGTCTGGCGCCAGCTCAAAGAGGCGCGCAGCGGTCGGCAGACCCCGGCCACCCGGCGCTACACGGTGCAAGTGATGCTCGAGATGGGCCTCGTCGGCACGGCGTGGGGCCTGCTGTTTGCTGCCATGCTTCCCGGGCTTGATGCGGCCCAGCTTGCCCTCGTGGTGGGAATGACGCTCGTCGGCATTGGCACCACAGCTTACGCAACGGCCGTCTTTCCGCTGGGGGCACTCGCCCTCTCTGGGCCGATCGCGGCTGGGACTGCGCTTGGCGTCATGCGCTCAGACTGGCCATTCAGCACCTTCATCCTCCTCATCTTGCTCGCCTTTCTCCTGGTGATTGTGAGGGGCAATGCGCTCACCACCTTCGCCTTCATCGCCCGTCTCCGGACTCAGGAGCGGCTGGTGGAGCAGGAGGAAGTGGTTCGCCTGCTCTTGAACGAGTTCGAGGCCAATGGCAGCGACTGGCTGTTCGAATTCGACCAGCGCCGCCATCTGACCTTCGTTTCCAATCGCTTCGCCGAGGCCGCCAATTCGACTGTCGAGGCCCTGCTCGGGCGCAACTGGCTTTCGCTTTTCACTGACCGCCGCAGCGCAGCGCCTCTCTTTCGGGCCGTGGTGCGCCGTGAACCTTTCCGCGATGTCGTAGTCCGGGTCCGTGTCGCTGACCAGGATCGCTTCTGGTCACTCTCGGGCACGCCGAAGTTCGATGCGGATGGCGCCTACCGGGGCTATCGCGGAGTTGGATCGGACATCACCGACCGCCAGAAGAGCGCCGAGCGGATTGTCGAGCTTGCAACCTTTGATTCGCTGACTGGGCTCGTCAATCGCCGGATCATTCACACCGCCATTGCCGATGGGCTGCAGGGGCCGACTGGCGTTGCCCTGCTCTTCGTTGATCTTGATCGCTTCAAGGTGGTCAATGACAGTCTCGGCCATTCCGCCGGCGACCAGCTTCTCGCCGAGGTGGCGGCGCGCTTGCGTGCGGTCGTTGGCTCCGCAGGGCAGGTGGGTCGGCTCGGGGGCGACGAATTTGCTGTCGTCCTCCGCTCTTCGGATGCCGCCGCCGCGACGCTGCTTGGCGAGCAGCTGATTGGCGAGCTGTCGCGGCCGTTTGCGCTCGCCGGCTCGGAGGCGCGTGTGGGAGCGAGTGTCGGCCTTGCCATCGGCCCGGAGGATGGCAATAGCGTCGAGGCCCTCATGCGCGCAGCTGACCTTGCGCTCTATGACGTCAAAGGGAAGGGCCGCGGCAGCGTGCGCCGCTATGACCGCGAGATGCACGCACGCGCCGAAGCCCGGCGGGCGCTTGAGCTCGACTTGCGCTCAGCGCTCGAGCGCAATGAGATCAGCCTCATGTTCCAGCCGATTGTCGATGCGCTGGATGAGCGCGTGGTGGGGTTTGAGGCGCTGATGCGCTGGCGCCACCCGCGCGAAGGCGAAATCTCGCCTGCGGTCTTCATTCCCATCGCCGAGGATATCGGGATGATCGGGGCCCTGGGCCAGTTCGCGCTCGATGAGGCGCTGCGGGCCGCCGCCCGCTGGCCCCGCCACATCAAGGTCTCCGTCAACCTGTCGTCGCTTCAGTTCGACCAGCCCAATCTGGTGGAGGAGATTGCCGCCGCGCTGCGGCGACACGGAGTGGAGCCGCGCCGGCTCGAGCTCGAGCTCACCGAAAGCGTGTTCCTCGACCAGCGCGAGAGCACAGTCCAGACACTCGCGCGGCTGCGGGAAATGGGCGTCGGTTTCGCGCTCGACGACTTCGGGACCGGCTATTCCTCGCTCGGCTATCTCCAGAAGGTGGAGTTCAACCGGATCAAGATCGACCAGAGCTTCGTGCGCGCCTCGGTGCAGGATGGCAGCGAGTCGACGGCCATCATCCAGGCCATCATTGCGCTTGCTGACCGCCTTGGCATGGAAACGACTGCGGAAGGGACCGAGACTCGCGCCGAGTTCGAGGCGATGCGGCGGCTCGGCTGTGCCCAGATCCAGGGCTTCTACTTCGGCCGCCCGATGTCGAGCGAGGATGCGATGCGGCACCTTGCGCGTTCTGAGCCCCTGCTTTCTGTCGAGGAGACGGGGGCCGACGCGCTTGATTTCGATCTTGACGAGCCTTCCTCTAGCCCGCCACGAACCGGCGGAGCAGAGTGTGGGCAAGTGCGAGCGGCGGCGGCGCCGACCATGGCCCCGCATTCCTGAGAACGGCGGCGACTTCCTCCCGGTCGGCCCAGCGGGCGGCTTCAATTTCCGTCGCGTCAAGACGAAGCTCGAAGCTTTCAGCAGCAGCCATGGCGCCGATCATCAAGCTCGAGGGAAAGGGCCAGGGCTGGCTTGCAACATAGCGCACTGCCCCTACACGGAGTCCGACCTCTTCCCACAATTCCCGCCTGACGGCTTCTTCGAGCGACTCGCCGGCCTCAACGAAGCCCGCAAGTGCGGAATAGAAACCGGGCGGGAAGCCCTTCTGCCGCCCGACAAGCACCATCCCCTTGCATTCGGCGAGCATGAGGACAACCGGGTCGACGCGCGGAAAATGCTCAGCGCCGCAAGCCCCGCATTGCCTCGCCCATCCGGCCTTCGCCATGGCCGTCGGTGTTCCGCAATTGGCGCAGAAACCGTGGCGGCGATGCCAGTCGAGGAGCGAGCGTGCCTGAGCAACGATTGCCGCCTCAGAGCCGGGCAGGCGAGCGCCGGCAGCGCGCGCGTCCGTTGCAACACCGGGAAGGGTATCAGCAGGGCCATCGACGGCGAAATGAGGCCGGCCCTCTTCATCGAGCCCGAGGAACACGGTGGTGCCCGCCGGTGCTTCCCCGCGCCTGACCCAGAGCAGCCGATCGCCATCTGGTGAAAGCAGCGGCTTCAGCCGGTCAACAATCAGGAAACGCGCTTGCGGATGCATGCGCGCTGCCTGCATTGCCGCTTCGTCACGCCGGAGATGGTCCGCCCGGTCGAGGCAGCCGCCCGTAAACCCGGGCGCATCCTGGTTTGCCCTCATTGCGTTCCCCTTGCGAGCGGTTGAGCAACTGCCACGGCTTTCTGAAAAAGGGTGGGGAGCCCGGCGACCTGGTCTAGAGGAATCCAAAGCACATCCTCGACGAACGTGCGCGGCCGGTCGATGGAGATGGCGGCAATGGCGAGATGCAGTTCGAAGTGGGTGAAGCCGTGGACAACCGGCGCGCTTGCCCAGCGCCAGGCGCCGGGGAAGGGGAGGCTTGGCAGCGCGTCTGCCCCCCAGGCTGTGCCCGGAAGCGCAAGCAGGCCGCCAAGAAGCCCGCGTGGCGGCCGCCGGATGAGCGCGACCTTGCCTCTTGCTTCCACGAACCACGCGGTTCCGAACCGGCGCGGCCGCGGCCGCTTCGCCGGGCGCCTTGGCAGGGCATCGGTTTGGCCCTGGTGCCGGGCGACGCAGAGGTCGCACAGCGGGCAGGAGTCACAGCGGGGCGCGCGTGGGCGGCAGATCATGGCGCCAAGGTCCATCAGTGCCTGGGCGAAATCGCCTGGCCGGCAAGCTGGCACGAGCGGCTGAAACGCCTTGCCAACCGCACTCTCCAGCACCGACCCGGCCACATCGAGCCCGAACAGCCGTGCACCCACGCGAGCGAGATTGGCATCCACGGGCACGGCAGGCTGACCGAAGGCAAGGGCTGCAATGGCAGCTGCCGTATAGGGCCCTATTCCGGGCAGAGCCCGCAGCTCCGCCTCGGTTCGAGGGAAGTGGCCGCCGGCGGCGGCGATCTTCTGGGCACAGGCCAAGAGGTTGCGGGCGCGAGCATAGTAGCCAAGACCGGCCCAGGCAGCGAGGACGTCCGCAGGATCTGCAGCTGCAAGCGCCAGGACGGTTGGCCACCGCGCAACGAAGCGATGGAAGTAGCCAGCAGCTGCCTCAACGCTCGTCTGCTGGAGCATCACTTCCGCAAGCCAGACGCGGTAAGGGTCTGGTTGGGTGGTTGAACCTGGCGGCTGCCGCCACGGCAGCTCCCGTGCGTTGGCGTCATACCAGGCAAGCAGACGAGAAGCGGCGGGGTGAGCTTCAGCACGCGGGGTCTCGACGGGCACAGCCGCGCTCTGGCACAGCAGTTCCAGATGCGAAAGCGCGCGAACGAGGAAAGTCCCCCCCAGCGCCAGGGCCAGCCGAGACCGGTTGGCGACCTGCTCGGCGGCGCTGGTGCACGCGCCTTCCGGCGGTTTGGTTTTGCACAAGGGCAGCTTGTTGCCCGCTGGCGCGACATCGTCGGCCCCAGCTTGGCACGCTGGTCTGTGCCGGAGAGCCTGCGCCCGGCCCGCGGCCGCGGCGCGAGCGAAGGAGCAACGCTTGTCGTTCGAGTCGAAGGGCCTTTCGCGCTCCAGCTGCAGCATGCCGAGCCAGTGATTCGCGAGCGCTGCAACCGGATTCTCGGCTATATGGCTGTCGGTCGGATCCGGCTGGTGCAAGGGCCGGTCTGCGTTGCATCCGACCGATCGGACAGGAGGGAAGAAGCGCCGCCTGCACTGGAACCGGGCCCGTCGCTGCGGTCAATTGCGGATCCTGGCCTGCGCTCGGCGCTTGAGGACCTGGCGCGGGCGGTTGCCTGCAGCCGCGGTCCCCCGAGGATTGGCTGAGTGGACGCGTGCCTGGTCTTGAACAGTTGCAGCTGCACCGCACTGGGGCTATTTGATTGCGGAGCAATTCTGTCAGAGTTTGGGTGCGCTGCGCGATCGGGAGTGATGGGCCATGCCGATGACCGGAGAGGAGATTGTGCGCCGGATCCAGCGTGCGCTTCCTGATGCCGAAGTCGAGCTGGTCGACTTCGGGGGGGATAATGACCATTGGGAAGCAACCGTTGTGTCTTCTGCCTTTGCTGGCCTTTCGCGCGTGCGGCAGCACCGGCTGGTCTATGAGGCGATTGGAACCGATATGGGCCAGGCGCTGCACGCGCTTCGCCTTACAACAAAGCCGCGCGAGGCTTGACGGGCGCAGGGCACAGGCAGAAAGGCGTTGTCATGGACGCAGTGGGTGAGCGGATTGCGCAGATTCTGGCGCAGAACGATGTCGTGCTTTTCATGAAGGGCACGCGCGACTTTCCGCAATGCGGCTTCTCAAGCCGTGCAGTGGCCATTCTCGATCATCTCGACGTCCCCTTCCGGGATGTGGATGTGCTGCAAGATCCGGAGATTCGGCAGGGGATCAAGACCTTCAGTGACTGGCCGACGATCCCGCAGCTTTATGTGAAGGGCGAGTTCATTGGCGGCTCGGACATCATGATGGAGATGTTCGAGGCTGGCGAGCTTCAGGCACTTCTCGCCGAAACCGGCATCTCTTCCGCCGAATAGGCGGAAATGGTGGTAGCAGGGGGACCGCAGCTTTCCGACGTCTTGCCCGGGGTGCGTGACTGTCTGCGCCGCGAAGGTTGGGCGATTGCGCCTGTCGCGGGGGCATTGCTGGTGCTTCCGCTTCTACTTCTTTTGCGGGCGATCGGCCTTGATCTTCTCGATCCTAAGGCGGAAGTGGATGAGCCCAACGTGGGAGTGGCTCTGCTTTTTCTCCCCGTGCTTGCGCTCAGCATCCTCGCCCAGCTGTTTGTGACAGCGCTTGCGATCGGGCAGGCAGGCGAGACGGTCGGTGCCTTGCTTGGTCGTCTTTTGCCGAAGGTGCCGCAAGGCTTCCTCATCGGCTTCGCGCAGGCGCTGCCAGTATCGCTTGGTCTGCAGACGATGGCGTTGGCCCAGCCGGGCCTTGCCCTTGTGGGCGCGGGCGTTGCTGGCCTTGGCTTCTATGTCTTTGCTCGCCTGCTTCTCGCGCTGCCTGCGCTTATCGCTGAGGGGGAGGGCATTGTTGCTGCCCTGCAGCGGAGCTGGCAGCTGACGAGCGGGCGGAGCCTTGGCGTCATCGCGCTGCTGCTTGGGCTTCTCGTCAGCTTCTTCCTGATGGCAGTGCTGCTCATTGCTGTGGCCGCGCCGATCGCTGCCATTGCAACGCTCGTGCTTGGCAATCCCGCGAGTGGATGGGGAGCTGCCCAGTGGGTCAATGGCCTGATGCTCGCCCTGCTCCAGGCGAGTCTTACCATTCTCCTTGCACTGGTTGCCGGCCAGACCTACCGGGTGCTTGCTCGCTAGCCATCAGTCCCAGCGGGCTTCGGGAGGAAGGCTCATCAGGATTGCATCAGTATTGCCGCCGGTCCTCAGGCCAAAAACGGTGCCGCGGTCATAGACGAGGTTGAATTCAGCATAGAGGCCGCGGTAGCGCAGGAGTGCAAGGCGTGCCTCTGCATCCCACGGCTCGGCCATGCGCCGGCGCACGATCTTGGGAAAGATGCGGACGAAGGTTTCGCCCACTGCCCGCGTGAAGGCGAAATTGGCCTCGAACGCAGCATCATCTGGGCATTCGAGATAGTCGTAGAAGATGCCGCCCACGCCGCGGGGGCGGTTGCGATGGGGAATGAAGAAATAGCTCTCGCACCATTTTGAGAAGCGGTTCCAATGGTCCTCGCCATGGGCGTCGCAGGTCGCCTTGAACGCGGCGTGGAAATCGGCCGTATCTTCGGCGCGGGGCAGGGCAGGGTTGAGGTCAGCGCCGCCGCCGAACCAGGATTTCGTCGTCACCAGAAAGCGCGTGTTCATGTGAACGGCGGGGACATTGGGATTGGCCATGTGGGCAACCAGGCTGATCCCGGTTGCAAAGAAGCTGGGGTCGTCCTCGGCGCCGGGAATTGTCTTTGCGAAGTCATCCGGGAAGCGGCCGTGAACAGTTGAGATATTGACACCGACCTTCTCGAAGACGCGGCCCTTCATGATCCCCATCGTGCCGCCGCCGCCGGGCTCGCCGGTTGCGTCGGTCCTTGTCCATTCCCGAGTCTGGAACCGGCCCGGTGCGGCTGGTGCTCCAGGCAGCACGGGGATGTCTGCACTCTCCGCTTCGATCGCCTCAAAGGCTGTGAAAATCTGGTCTCGAAGGGTCCTAAACCAGGCGCTGGCGCGCGCCTTTCTGGTTTCTGTGTCCATGCTGTGGGTCTTGCCCGCAGTTTGGGCACCTTGCAAGCTGAGTTGCCCTCCCCCTTGCCGACGGCAAGCCGCAGCGGCAAGGACCGGCCAGCCGCAGAAAAGGGGCATCCATGACCCTCTACCGCACCCCCGACAGCCATTTCCGCAACCTCGAGGACTGGTCCTATACGCCAGCCTTTACCGATATTCCCCTGATGCCTTTCGGCCTGGTGCGCACGGCCCACTATTCGGATGGGCCGGCAGACGGCCCCATTGTTCTGCTGCTGCACGGCGAGCCGACCTGGGCCTATCTCTACCGCAAGATGATGCCGCTTCTGGTCGCCGCAGGTGCACGCGTGGTCGCACCCGATCTCTTCGGTTTTGGCCAGTCTGACAAGCCGGTGCACGCCAACCAGCTCACCTACGAACTCCTGGTCTCCTGGCTTGTCCAGTGGTTTGACGCCCAGAACCTCCTCGACGTCACGCTCTTCTGCCAGGACTGGGGTGGCCTTCTTGGCTTGCGCCTGGTTGCTGCGCGGCCAGGCCGGTTTGCACGCGTCGTTGCCTCCAACACCTTCCTGCCCGATGGGGACCGTGCACCCACAGAGGCCTTCTTGCGCTGGCGGGCCTATAGCCAGCGCGTGGAGGTCTTCGATTGTGGCGGAATCGTCCACCAGGCAACAGCGCGTGGAATTTCAGCTGGAGCAAGAGCCGCCTACAATGCTCCGTTTCCAGATGAGCGCAGCAAGGCGGCTGCCAGGCGGCTTCCCGTACTCGTGCCGCTGCGGCCTGAGGACCCGGCTGCCCAGGCCAACCGGCTGGCTTGGCAAACGCTTGCCCAGTTCGAACGGCCCTTCCTTACCCTTTTCAGCGACAGCGACCCAGTGACTGCGCCCTATGCAACGCTGTTCCAGCAGCGCATCGCCGGGGCCGAAGGCCAGCCCCATGCCATTGTCCGGCAAGCGGGTCATTTTATTCAGGAAGATGCCGGCGAAGAACTGGCCCGCCACATCCTCGCCTTCATGGGCTTGAAGGCCGATGCCTGAGGCGGCTGCTTGACAGGCCCCGGGCCCCACCATATGCCCCCGCTTCCCTCGCGCGGGTGTAGCTCAGTCGGTTAGAGCGCCGGCCTGTCACGCCGGAGGTCGCGGGTTCGAGCCCCGTCACTCGCGCCAGGGTTGCGGCCCGCTTTTGGCTGAGCCGGGGGTGGGCGG
>NZ_JBRCLD010000060.1:0-5355 GCF_053487655.1 Thermaurantiacus sp.
ATTGGCATCGAGAAAGCCCAGCGGCTGGCCGGGCGAGACGGACTCGATCCACAGCGCGACCTTGGCGAGCTCCACCGCCATGGGGTTGCGGTCCACGCCGTGCACGCAGCGCGCGACGACATCGCGCATCGCGGCGTTGTAGTCAGGCGCATCGGGGTTCCGCAGTTGCGCCACGCGGGTGGCCATGCGCCGCGCGGCACCCAGCAGGAAATGGCCGGAGCCGCAGGCGGGATCGATGACTTTCAGATCCAGGATGGCATCCACGCCGCCCTCTACCTCGGCGCGGTCGAGCACGGGGTTCAGTGCGCTGTCGAGCAGGCACTGCACCAGGCTGTCGGGCGTGTAGTAGCTGCCCGACGTCTTGCGGGCGTTGCCCTTGGAATCAGCGCGGCCGAGGAAGGCGAAGCTGCGCCCGCCATCTCCGCGGGCCGGCACCAGTTCGAGCAGGCTTTCATAGACGCTGCCCAGTTCCTCGGTCGCCATGTCGCGCCAGTTGATGCGCATGCGGCGGCCATCCTCCACCAGCCAGGCGAGGCGGAAGGCGGCATCGAGAAAGTGGCGGTTGGCGATCTGGGCCCTGTCGAGATCGGGGGTGAGGGCGCGGTCGAAGAGGCCGCCGAGCGCGGGCAGGCCGAGCTGCTTCTCCCCGCGTTCGAGCGCACGGAAGACGATCTTCAGCGTTTCCCAGGCGTCATGATGGTGATCGCGCGCCGAACGGCGGCTGGATCGATCGCGAAGCCAGGCGAAGCCATAGTTGTTGGCATAAAGCTCCCTGACGGCGCGCGGGGTGCCGGGGCTGTGGAGCAGGTCGCGGTCTTCGGCGACGCCGAGGAAGATCAGGCGATAGACGACCCGCAGCATCTGTTCGAACAGGCGCGGAAGGGGGAGTTCGCCCCGGTCCAGCCGGTCCCGCAAGCTGGGGTTGGCATCGAGCAGGCCCTGGCCGAGGGCAAGCAAAGCTGCCTCCACATTGCCGCGCAGTTTCTCTCGGGCGGCGGTGCCGGCGCGCTGGCCGGCCTCGCGCCAGCGTTCCAGCGCGCAATCGCTGGCCGGCGCCCCTTCCGAGCCGAAGCGGCTGGCGTGGATGAGCAGCCAGAGCGCCGTGAAATCGGCGAACATGTCGTTCCGGAAAATGGCGCCCAGATCCGCCTCGATCCAAGCCGGGCGGGTGAGACTGGCGTTGTCGCGCATCAGGCGGACGCGATCGCCGGCGAAGACCAGGCCCCACTGAACCTCCGCATTGGCGTTGAGCCAGTCCTGCAAGAGAACGGTTGGGGAGCGGCGCTGGATGCGGCCTTCTTCGCCATCCCCGAACTCGGGAAGCGCCCGGGCGAAGCCATCGCCGGCGCGGCCCTTTTCCGGAGGCGCGGGCGGGGCGACGACGATGGGCACACGGCCGCCCTTCCCTTCCCAGGCGATCAGGTAGCGCCGGTCCTCTCGGCGGTGGTGGTGCGGGCCGGTGAGGCTGAAGCCGAACGCCTGTTCGAGGAGATCGCGCGCGAAATCGGCGGTCTGCGCCATGGTCGGCTGATCGAGGCGCGCGTAGCCTTGCCAATGCGCCTGGGCGATGCGGAAATAGCGGGTGATCTCGTCGCGCAAGTTGGTGCCCTTGGGGCAGCCATAGTCGGCGGCGAGTTTCTGATCGGGCGCGGCCGAGGCGATGGCGACGATCTGATCGGGGGAGATGAGGCCGCCTTCGATCGAGAGGGCGGCAAAGCCCATGTCAGCCGCCCGCCTGGAGGCGCGCGACATCAGTTCAGCTCCGGCAGCAGGACATAGAGGCCGATGATATCGGGGGGCAGGACGGGCGTGACTTTCACGGTGGCACCGCCGCCGGCGGCCTCGGTAAGGCGTTGATGGTCGTAGGATAAGGCCTCGCCCCGCTGGCGGGCGAAGGCCTCGATGGCGGGCGTGTAAGCTGAGAGGCGCTCGCGGGCGGCATCGATCTGGCGGGTGCGGGCCTTGTCTTCGAGATTGCCAGAGGCTTCGGCTTCGAGCAGGACGAGAGCTGCCTCAGCCTCGGCACTCGCAGCGTGGCAGGTGCCGGCAAAGGCGATGGCGGTGGCTTCTTCCGCAAGCAGCAGGCGATTGGTGCGACCGCTGGTGACCAGCTTGTAGCGCAAGCGCAGCAGCAAGAGCGTCGTCATCTGGGTGACGGCGCGGGTGCGCCACACGCCGGCCCGGCCAAGTGCGCGGCCTTCGGCGGCCTGCGGGTCGAGCGCGCCTTCGGCCAATGTTTCGGCCAGCGTGGCCACAATAGGGTGGACCCGGCCGACATGCATCACGCCGGGCAAGGGATTGTCCTCGAAGCTGATGCGGCGCGTGCCGGTGAGGCCTCGCTGCTCGAGGCGCTCGCGCATGGCTTGCGGCAGGGAGTCGAGGTGGATGAGCGAATGGGTGCATTGTGCCTCGAGTGGGGTGCCGAGGCGCTTGAGCGCACGGCTTGTGAAGCGGGAGACTTCGGCGGGGCCGCCATTCAGGGCGCGCATCTTCTGCCATTCGGGCAGTACCTCAGCGGGTTTCAGCGCGCCCTGTGCGTAGCGGGAACGGCTGGTCTTGGCGCCTTCGGAGCAGTCCCGCCACAACCGTTCAAACTGCTCGGCCTCAGGGCCGAAATCGAAGGCAAGCTGACTGCGGGCGCCGCCGCCACGGCGGAGCAGCACGGCCTGCATGAGCGCTGTCGTGATGCTGGCCTGGTCTTCGGGCATGGGCACGGAGACGCCTGTCGCTTTCTCAATCTCCCTAGCCTTGCGGATGATGACGTCCAGAACGGCGCCATCGATGGCGCTGTTGGCACCATACATCATGATGGCGCGGACCACCTCGGCTTGCTGGCCAAAGCGGTCGACCCGACCCTCGCGCTGCTGGTGGCGGGTGGGGTTCCAGCTGAGGTCGTAGTGGACGACGGTGTCGAACAGGGTCTGGAGGTTGATGCCCTCTGACAGGCAGTCGGTGGCGACCAGAATGCGGCTCTCATACGGCTCGAGGGCGTCGACACGGGCACGGCGGTCATCAGGCGCCAGCGTGCCCGTGACGACCTCGACGTTGGCTTTGGGGAAGCCGGTGCGAAGCAATTCGCCCAACATCGTCGCGGTGGCGATGAAGCGGCAGAAGATGACGGGGCGGGCACCTTCGGCAATCAGGGGGTGCAGTTCGGCAAGCAGTTTCTTGACCTTGGGATCTTCCGCGCGCCGGGCGTCGAGAGCCTGGGCCATGTCGATGAGCGCCTGGAGGGCCGACGCCTCCTCGCCCTGTTCGCTTGCCGTTCCCGGCTCGAGATCGGTTTCGTTGAACGTGCCGTCCTCCAGTTCGAAGACCACCGGCTCGACCGCCTCCTCATCGGCGAGGCCGCCCAGGCGGTTACGCAGGGCACTCAGTGCGGCGGCGGGAGATGACCCAACGCAGCGCATGAGCGCGAGCGTGCCCCATAAAGCCAGGCGGCGGCGCTGGTTGTCGCCAGCGCGGTTGGTCACTTCGAGGCAATAATCGAGCACCGCCTCCTGGAAGGCCGCGAAATCGCCGGTGAGAGTGAAGGGCGCTTCGAGGGAGAAGGGCTTGGCAAAGGTCCGCTTTTCTTCCCAGCCTTCCTGGATGTCAGGACGGCGGCGCTGGACCAGATGCTGTGCCAGGCGGCGCGCATAGCGTTCGCGCGCGTTGGTGTCACCAGCCTGTGGCCCGCCGGCGAGGTCGGGGTGCACGAGGCCAAGGAGGCGGTCATAGGCGAGGACATCACCACTGTGTGGGGTCGCCGTCAGCAGCAGCATGTGGCGCTGCGCATCGGCGGCGAGGCGGCTCAGCAGTTCGTAGCGCTGGTGGCGGCCGCGCTCGCTGCCAACGCAGGTGTGGGCTTCATCGACAATGACGAAGGGCGGGCAAGCGCGGGCAAAGTCATCCCGCCGGCTATCGGCCTTGATATAGTCAAGGCTGACGACGGTGTAGGGATAGGCTTCGAACAGGCTCTGGGAAGTGGGGAGGCCGCGTTCGAGGCCACGGGCGCGGGCAGCGGTGACGGCCACGGCGTCGATGTCGAACTTCTCACCGAGTTCGCTGACCCATTGGTCAACGAGGTGCGGTGGGCACAGCACAGCGAAGCGATCAACAAGACCGCGATCGAGCCATTCGCGCAGGATCATGCCGGCTTCGATCGTTTTCCCGATCCCGACGTCGTCCGCGATCAGCAGCCGGGCGATCGGCAGCTTTAGGGCCATCATGAGCGGCACAAGCTGGTAGGCGCGGGGTTCCACGCCCAGATGCGCGGCGCTTCGAAACGGCCCGGCACCGCGGCGCAGCGACAGTCGCAGGGCATCGGCCAGCAGCCTGGCGCCATCCTGAGTGTCAAGCCGGTCTGCGGTGGGGGCGGAAAAGCTGGCAGCAGTGATCGGCGTTGGTTCGAGGGCCGGGACGATTAGCTGGGCATCGTCATCCGTTCCCGACAGAGGGCGCACATTGAGCAGGTCTTCGGACGGCGAAGGCAGCACGATCCATTCGCGACCGCGCGCCCGCACCATGTCGCCCGGCGAGAATTTCAACGCACTCATTGCGTTACACCCAAGGCGCTGATGAGCGCAGGCGGTGGCTCAGCACCCGGCTGCGCATCGAGCGAAACGATATCGAGAATGCCGACCGCTGATGCGGCGGCTGTCAGCTCTTCAGATGCTCCGCCCGGTACCGCCAACACGCCGTGCGAAGGCCAGTACAATTCATGAGCGGCCCCGTTGAGCGTTACTGGTGACGGGGTCGGCATCCCCCACCTTGCCAGAGCCGCCACCCACCCGCTCTGATGCACGCTTGGGCCTTCGTATATCAGCCTAGCCTTGGTCAGCCGGCACAAGAGGTCGATGACATTGGGCAAGCGGCGATTGATCAGTTCGTGGTCGGGCTGGTTATAGTAGGACAGGATGCAGCGGTAGCAGCCGGCGACGCATGGATCGTCGGTTTCGACCATCGCGTCTGCCGCGAAGGGTGGCTTGTAATGCATGAGCTCTAGGCAAGCGTGTGCGACTTCGGCGACCTTTTCCGGGTCGGAGACAAGGCGGTTCAGCACGCCCGCGCCTCCCTCGGTCGCTTCATAGAAGAGGATAACGTTGCGCTGGTCGCGGGTGGGCAGGGGTTCGCCCAGAATCTCGCCCTCCTCGAGCTCGAAGACGAGCTGAATGCCGCGCACGAACGCATGCTGCAGCGTGGCCATCTCGTCAACCGACAGGGGTTGCGCGGGCTTAAGCAGCAGCGCGTTCTTGTGATCCTGCACCATGGGCACGATGCGCTGTGGGGGAGCCTCGCCCGGATCGCCCATGCCGTCGTCATCCTCGCCGTTGGCGGGATCCTTCAGCCAGCGCCCGGAGTTCGGATCGATAG
>NZ_JBRCLD010000061.1:0-6341 GCF_053487655.1 Thermaurantiacus sp.
GAAAAGCCATCGGTCCGGAACCAGCCGCCCCCGATGCTGGCGGCCACCGGCCCGATGCGGCCCGAAACATTGGCGACGACCTCGCCGCTGTTGCGCCAGCCGCCTTCGGCGCGGGCGTTGGCCGCGAGCGTGTCCGTCGGCTCGGCAGTGATCATGTGGATGACCCCGCCGATCGCCTGGCTGCCCCAAAGGACCGATTGCGAGCCGCGGACCACCTCGATGCGGCGGATGTTGCCGACCAGCAGCGGCCCGAAGTTGAACCCGCCTCCGGGCGACGATGGATCATTGACCTTGACACCGTCGATGAGGGCGACCGTCTGGTCGGAGTCGGCGCCGCGGATGTTGACCGAAGTCACCGTCCCGATCCCGCCGTTGCGAGCGATGGTGACACCCGGCACCAACCGCAGCGCATCCACAACCGTCACGCGCTGGAAGGTCTTGAGCTCGGCGGCATCGATCACGCTGACCGACTGGCCGACGCTGGCAAGGGGAGTCGGGGCGCGATTGGCAGTGACGACGATGGTCTCGGCGCTCGCGTCGGAAGCGCAGGCCGGCCCGACCCATGGGCCGGCAAGGCAAAGATAAGTGGCAAGGTGGATGCGATTCATCATCTGTCCCCTCTGGACGGTTGACCAAAGGGGTCGGGCGATGGACCCGAGCGCATGTTTTGGTGCCGTGGAGACTTCCACCGCGCACGACCCCGGTTTTGTCGTCACGCGAGGAAATCCTCGATCGCCCGGCACACCCTGTCCGCGCGATGGAACGACTGCAGCAGGCAGGTCTCCTGGCTCTCGGGTCCGCACCTTTCACCCCGCCTTCCCGGATGGCTCCAGTGGCACAAGGGGCGAAGGCTCGCCGATCACAGTTGCAGGGGCAGCCCCGGCCTACCGCGTTCGAAGCAAGATGCCTCTTGCGCTGCTTCCGGGTTCCCTTTTCATCCCATCGCTGGGAACCTGCTGCAATTTCACCTATATGCCGCAGCACACGCGCAGGCAATGGGCTTGCGATGGCTCCAACCACCTTGATCCTGGGCGGCGCCCGATCGGGCAAAAGCCGCTTCGCCCAAACACTCGCCGAAACAAGTGGCCACGATTGCGTCTATGTCACAACCGCCGAAGCACGCGACAACGAGATGGCCGAGCGCATCGCCCGCCACCGCCAGAACCGGGGCCCCCACTGGCAGACAGTCGAAGTGCCACTCAACCTTCCCGCAGCAAACAAACACCTCAGCCAGCCAAATCGAGTCCTCCTAATCGATTGCCTGACACTCGGCTCTCCAACCTCCTCAACACCGGCCAAAACCCCACACAAGCAACAGACACCCTCCTTGCTGCCCTCGGCACCTGCCAGGCAGAGACCATCCTGGTCGCAAACGAAGTCGGCCTCGGAATCATCCCAGAAACCCCACTCGGCCGAACATTCCGCGACGACACCGGACAATTACACCAAAGAACCGCCGCCCACGCCAACAACGTCGCCCTCATGGTTGCCGTCTCAACTTGTCTTGCACAGTTGCTTTGCAAGCTGGCTCAGCCCGCCTCGAAAGCAAGGGGCTCATGCCCTCTTCCCCCGGCAAAATGGTCAGGCCCGGCAGGAGACGCCCGCCATTAGTCTTGAAGGGGAGGCCGGCGAGGCATCGGCATGCGCCCAGGCCCGCCGCGGGCAGGAGGAGGAGCGACGGATGGCGCGTGATGAACCGGAAACCCGGCTTCCGCCCGGCGCGGCGCGGTGCCCGGGGCCGTCGGCGCTTGACATCATCCGCGCCGACAGCCCCGGGGCGCCGCCGGCGCTCACGGCCGAAAGCTACCGGTTCCTCGGCGACTCCGACATCTCCTACGAGCGCTACACCTCGCCGGCGGTCTTTGCCCGCGAGATGACCCACCTGTGGGGCCGGGCCTGGCAATGGGCCTGCCGCGAGGAGCATCTGCCCGAAGCCGGCGACTGGATCGTCTACGATCTCGGGACGCTCTCGATCCTCCTGGTGCGGGGCGGGGACGGGATCATCCGCGCCTTTCCCAACGCCTGCCTCCATCGCGGCACCCAGCTGAAGCCGCCGGGCAGCAGCGGCGGCGCGAGCGAGCTGCGCTGCCCCTTCCATGGCTGGCGCTGGACTCTCGAGGGGGACCTGAAGTTTGTTCCCTGCCGCTGGGACTTCCCGCATGTGACCGAGGACAGCCACGCCCTTCCCCAGCTCAAGGTCGGGCTATGGGGCGGGTTCGTGTTCGTGAACCCCGATCCGCACGCACCGCCGCTCGAGACCTGGCTCAGCCCGCTCGCCGAGCATCTCTGCGGCCGCTGGGACCTCTCGAAGCGGCGGATCGCGCTCCATATCCAGAAGGAGCTTCCGACCAACTGGAAGGCGGCGCAGGAAGCCTTTCTCGAGGCCTATCATGTCGTCGAAACCCATGCCCAGGCGCTCGCGACCGCCGGGGATGCCAATGCCAGCTACGACATCTTCTCGGACCATGTGACCCGCTTTGTCCACACCATCGGCACGCCGAGCCCGCATTTCGAAGGAAAGCTGACCGAGCAGGAGATTCTCGAGCGGATGCGGATCGGGGACGCGACGGTCCCCGAGGGCGGCACCGCCCGGGCGGTCGCGGCGGCCCGGCTGCGCCGGCAGCTCGGCGAGGCCTGGGGCGTGGACCTCTCCCCCTTTTCCGATTCCGAGATGCTCGATTCGATCGAATATCATCTCTTTCCCAACATGTGCCTCTTCCCCGGCGTCTCGCTGCCGATGATCTACCGCTTCCGCCCGCTTGGCATGGACCCCGGCCGCACCCTGTTCGATCTCCTGTTCCTGAAGCTGGTCCCGGAGGATGCGCCACGCGAGCCTCCGCCCGAGCCCGTGTTCGTGGCAGCGGACCAATCCTATGCCAGCGTGCCGGGCATGGATCCGGGACTCGGTGCCGTCTATGACCAGGACACCGACAATCTCGCGGCCCAATGGCGCGGCTTCCATGCCTCGACGAAGCGCGGCCAGACGCTCGGCAACTACCAGGAAGCGCGGATCCGCCGCTTCCACCTGACGCTTGACGAGATGCTCGCCCGTGACTGACCTTGCGGCCCGGATCGATCGACTGGAAAGCCGCCAGGCCATCCTCGACTTGCTCGCCGACTATATGCGGGCGCAGGACCGGCTCGACCCAGCGCTCCACCGCGCCGTCTTTCACGATGATGCAACAACCGATTATGGCGAGGCTTACCGCGGCGATGCCGACGGTTTTGTCGCCTTTGCGCAAGGGGTGCTCGCCCCCCATGCCATGAACCACCATATGCTGGGCCAAGTCCGGATCGATTTCGAGGGCCCGGACCTTGCTTTCGGCGAAGCCTATTTCCAGGCCTTCCACCGCATCGAGGAGGACGGGGAGGCGAAGGACCTGTTCGTCGCCGGCCGATACATCGACCGCTACGAACGGCGCGCGGGCGTGTGGAAGATCGCCCACCGCAGCGAGCTTGTCGACTGGCTGCGGACCGAGTTAGCCGCCGACGACCTGCTGCGCCTCCAGCCCGGCTGGCCGCTCGGCGCCCGCGCGCCTGATGACTTGAGCTGCCGCCGCGACGCGCTCCGCCGCCGATGACCACTGACCTTGTCGCCGACCGGCTGGCGATCGCCGACCTGCTCGCCCGCTATGCCCGCGCCATCGACCGCTGCGATGCCGCGCTCCTGGCCGGCGTCTGGTGGCCCGAGGCGACCTGCGACTATGGCAGCGGCCCGGTGCCGGCCGCGGCCTGGGCGGAAGCGACGCTGGTTGCGCTCCGGGCCATGCTGCGGACGCAACATTTTCTCGGCCAGTCGCTGATCGACATCGATGGCGAAACGGCAACGGCGGAGACCTATTGCCGTGCCTGGCACGAGGCGGAGACGGATTCCGGCCGGGTCGAGATGGAGGTGGGCGGCCGCTATCTCGACGAACTTCTGAAGCGCGGCGGCGAATGGCGGATTTCCCGCCGCCGCTATGTCATGGACTGGAACCGGAACGGGCCTTCCAGCTGCGCCTGGGATGGTCCGCTCTATGGCACGCTCTGCCGCCATGGTGCCCGCGCCCCTGACGACCCGAGCATGACCGGCGCCTGAGCGCGCCGCGCCTGCCGGCTGGCGGTGACGCGCTGGGGGAGGGACCCGGCCTCCGCCTAGCGGAGCTGGAGCACGGTGTAGGCGCGGGAAGTGAAGCGCCACGCGCCATCGGCATCGCGCCGCAGCCGGTCGTCGTAACGACCCGAGACGAGTAGCCCGGTTCCATCCACCTGCTTCATCATCTCGAACATGTAAGAGCGGGCGGTCGCGACATCGCCGTCGACCGCGACGGCGCCGTGATTGACATACATGCCGACCGCCTCGTAGCCGGCCATGAGCTCGAGCCAGAGGGTGCGGATGGCCTCCCGCCCCTCGGCCTCGCGCCCGGCGACCGCCCATGTGGCATCGAGCGCCCAGCACTCGGCCCAGGCATCGGCGTCGCGGCGGAAGACCGCGTCATTATAGGCCTCGATCCGCTCGCGGATCGCCAGCCGGTCGGCAAGCGGCCCCTCAAACCCGACGATCATCTGCCCCTCCCGAACCGGGCCTGCCGCACCGCAAGGCCCAGGCGATGGCGCCGCGGCGAGAGCGCAGAGGCCGCCCGTCATCACGGCGTGCCACGCATCACCCCCGCCTTGCTCAGTCCAGTCACGACGCCATCCACCGCTCGAGCGTCTCGTGGAACCAGCGCACCCGCCGTTCCTGCCAGGCGAGATAGTCGCCAAGGTAGCCCCGGGACTTCAGGCCCCGCTGCTGTGCTTCCCAGATCGCGACGTCCTGGTCGATCGCAGGGCCGGCCGAGACTTCGCCGACCTTTCCTTGCACATGCGGAGCGGCCACCGTGACATCGACCCATTCCGACATGCTCTGCGAATAGTAGCGCTCCGTGCCTTCGGGAAACAGCGTCATGTACCACATGTCGAAATAGCATTTTTCCGGGTCGCGCTCATGCGGCCGGGCGCGCAGCCAGATGTTGCCGTCTGGCTTCAGGCTGAACGAGAGGTTGGGGAAGATCGTGTAGTGCCAGTGGTCGGTGAGCTGCTCGTCATGGTAGGTTGAGAAGTCGAAGCCCTTCTCCCGGCCCTTCTCCCGCTTCGCCTTCTGCAGGGCTTTGCGGATCTCGCCGGTGCGCCCGCCGCGGAACTGCTCGGGGTCGAGATCCCAGAAGGCCAGCTCCTCGGCAAGATAGGCGAGCGTCTCGTTCTCGCCGCCCTGGAGCTGCCGGGTCGGCCCGGCGCCGGGCATGAACATGCGGGTGTGCCCTTCGGGATAGAGATCAAACTGGCAGTAGTGGTGGGAATATTCCAGCACGATCTTGGTCTGCGGATGGACGAAGGGCACATGGTAGCTCTCGTTGAAATTGTCCTGGATGAGCTTCCAGTTGAAATCGCCCTCGATGGTGACCCAGTGGGTCCGGACCATCTTCTCCATCGGGTAGGTCTCGATCTGCGGGACGATGGGCCCGAGAAAGGTCCTGAGCGGCACGGCGAGCGGGTCCATGTTGATCCAGACGAACCCGGCCCAGAGCTCGCACCGGACCTCGGCGAGATTGCGCTTGCCGCAGGGCGAACCCTGGAGGAAGTCCGCCTCGTCGGGGACGGTCTTGAGCCGCCCGGCGAGATCATAGGCCCAGCCATGATAGGGGCAGACGAGCCTTCGCGCGTGCCCCTGTTCGCCGCGGACCACGGGCATGCCGCGGTGCTGGCAGACATTGTAGAAGGCCCGCACCTCGCCACCCTCGCCGCGGACACAAAGGATGGTCTCCGGGCCGAAGTCGGCCGCTAGCCAGTCGCCGGGGTTGGGGATCTGGGTGACTAGCCCGGCGATCTGCCAGGTCCTTGTCCACACCCGGTCCCACTCCCGCGCCGCCCACTCGGGCGCGAAATAGCGCTCGGGCGTGATCGGCGTGTTGCGGAATTCCGGCTCGCGGAGCTTGGTCATGTCGGCACGTGGCGGCGCCGAGGGCGCCTGCTGTTCGACCGTTGCCATCGCCACCTCCTCGCCCTTCTGGATACAGGGCAAGGTGCCCCGCGGTCATCTCGCAGCCCTGATAGTGTCGGCCCGCGGTGGCGGGGCACGCCACCGCCCCGGTGCAAACTTCGCCGCGCGGGCCCGGCCTGCCCGTTCTTTTGACCGGGTGCCCCGACCGTCCGCGAAGAGCTAACCGGGGGCGTGAGAGCGACGGAGAGGGAGGGCCGACATGGGTGCGCTGGACGGCAAGGTCAGGCGCGCGAGCGCGGCAGCCGGACCGGGGTCAGGGTGCGGCCGCGATGCCCCTTCCCCCCGTCCTGTAGGAAAATGTTCCACGTGGAACATTTTCCTA
>NZ_JBRCLD010000062.1:0-6132 GCF_053487655.1 Thermaurantiacus sp.
GATGCGCACCATACGGTTGAGGACACCGGGCTCGCGCTCGGCCGGGCGATTGCCGAAGCCCTCGGCGACCGGGCCGGGATCACCCGCTACGGCCACGCTCTCATTCCGATGGACGAGACCCTGACCCGGGTCGCGCTCGACATTTCGGGCCGGCCCTATCTCGTCTGGAAGGTCGCCTTCAGCCAGCCGCGCTTGGGCGAAATGGACACCGAACTGTTCCGGGAATTCTTCCAGGCCCTTGCCCAGGAAGGTGGCATCACGCTCCACGTCGAGACGCTCTACGGCACCAACAACCACCACATTATCGAAAGCACCTTCAAGGGCGTGGCCCGGGCGCTGCGCGATGCGGTCGCCATCGACCCCAGGATGGCGGGCCAGATTCCCTCAACCAAAGGGACTCTTGGGGGCAGCCTCGGCGCTCCTGCCTGATGCTGCCGTGAGTCTCGTCCTCATCGACTATGGTGCCGGAAACCTGCGCTCAGCTGAAAATGCGCTGCGTGCAGCTGGCGCCACTGATGTGACCATCACCGCCGACCCCGAGATCGTGCGCCGCGCCGACCGGATCGTGCTTCCCGGAGTTGGCACCTTCGGCCAATGCATCGGGGCGATCCGGGCCTGCCCTGGGCTCGAGGAGGCGCTTGGCGAAGCGGTGCTCGGGCGGGGCCGGCCGTTTCTTGGGATCTGCGTTGGCATGCAGCTTCTGGCAAGCTTGGGCCACGAGTTCGGAGTCCATGCCGGGCTTGGCTGGATTGCAGGCGAAGTGCGGCGGCTCGAACCCGCCGACCGGGCGCTGCGCATCCCGCACATGGGCTGGAACGAAGTGGCGATCCTCCGCCCCGGCCTGGTCGAGGCCGGCTACGCCTATTTCGTCCACAGCTATGGCTTCCACGCCGCCGACGCCAGCGACGTGCTGGCAATCACCGATCATGGCGGGCCAGTGACAGCCGCCATTGCTCGAGGGCCCATCCTCGGAGTCCAGTTCCACCCGGAGAAAAGCCAGGCTTGGGGTCTCGCCTTCCTCGGCCGGTTCCTCGCCTGGAGCCCCTGATGGAGATCTGGCCTGCAATCGACCTCAGGGCCGGTGCAGTCGTGCGCCTGGCAGAAGGCGACATGGCCCGTGCAACCGTCTATGGCACCAACCCGACAGCGATTGCCCGTGATTTCTTCGCTGCCGGCGCGACCAATCTGCATGTCGTCGATCTCGACGGCGCCTTCGCTGGTGACCCGCGCAACCGGGAGGCGATTGCTGCCATCCTTGCTGCAACCCCAGCCCGGGTCCAGGTCGGAGGTGGCATCCGCGACCTTGCCGCAATCGAGGGCTGGCTTGCCGCCGGCGCTGCGAGGGTCGTCCTCGGAACCGCGGCGCTCGAGCAGCCCGACCTCGTCCGCACCGCTGCCAGGGCCTTTCCTGGGGCCATCGTGATCGCCGTCGATGCAAGGGACGGGATGGTGGCAACGCGCGGCTGGGCAGACATCTCAACGGTTCCGGCCGCCGAACTTGCCGCGCGCTTTGCCGACGCTGGTGTCGCTGCCCTCCTCTTTACTGATGTCGGCCGCGACGGGCTGCTCCGCGGCGCGAATGTGGCGGCGACGGCGGCACTTGCAGCGGCTGTGCCAATCCCCGTGCTGGCCTCAGGCGGGGTGGCCGATCTTGCCGACATCCGGGACTTGAAGGCCCATCCGAACATTGCGGGCGTGGTCGTGGGCCGTGCCCTCTACGAGGGCCGCTTCACGCTCGAAGCCGCGCTGGCTGAGGCGGCATGACGCTTGCGGTCCGGATTATGCCCTGCCTCGACGTCGCTGGCGGGCGCGTGGTCAAAGGTGTCAATTTCACCGGCTTGCGTGATGCCGGGGATCCAGTGGAGGCAGCCCGCCGCTACGATGCGCAAGGAGCGGATGAGCTGGTTTTCCTCGATATCACCGCTTCCCACGAAGAGCGGGGGATCCTGCTCGACGTTGTTGCTCGCACTGCAGCCTGCTGCTTCATGCCGCTGACGGTTGGGGGCGGCGTGCGCTCAGCAGACGATGTTCGCGCCCTGCTTCGCGCTGGCGCAGACAAGGTTTCGGTCAATTCCGCCGCCGTTGCTCGTCCAGAACTGGTCGGCGAACTTGCTCGCACCTTCGGCGAGCAGTGCATCACGGTCGCCGTCGATGCAAAGCAAGTTACGCCCGGCCGCTGGGAGATCTTCACCCACGGCGGGCGCCGTGCGACGGGCATCGATGCCATAGCTTATGCCGCCCATGTGGCTAAACTCGGAGCTGGCGAGATATTGCTGACCTCGATGGACCGCGACGGCACCCGCCAAGGCTATGATCTTGATCTGCTGCGTGCGGTCTGTGCCGCCGTTCCAGTTCCGGTCGTGGCTTCCGGCGGCGCCGGCACACTTGACCATCTTGTCGAGGGCGTGACGCGGGGCGGCGCCTCAGCAGTGCTTGTTGCGAGCCTGTTCCACTTCGGGGAAGCAAGCATTGCCGATGCGCGCGCGGCATTGGCACGCGCCGGGGTGCAAGTCCGGTCATGAGCAGCATTCTCGAGCGGTTGGAAGCGACGATCGCGGCAAGGCAGGCCGCGCTTGCCGCCGACCCGATGCTGGCCGAGCAAAGCTATGTCGCGCGCCAGCTCGCACGCGGGCGCCACAAGCTCGCCCAGAAGCTGGGCGAGGAAGCGGTGGAAACGGTGGTCGCTGCAGTCGCGGAAGATGATGCGGCTCTTGCCAGCGAGGCGGCAGACCTTCTCTTTCACCTGCTGCTCGTGCTTGCTGGGCGCGGAGTGCCGCTTGCTGCTGTGCTTGCTGAGCTCGAGCGACGCGAAGGCATGCCGGGGATCGAAGCGAAGCAGGGGAGGCAGACATGACAGTGCGAACCGATCAACCCTATGACGAGACCAACATCTTTGCTCGGATCCTGCGCGGCGAAGTGCCCTGCCGGCGCGTGCACGAGACCCCCCATGCGCTGGCCTTCCACGACATCAACCCGCAGGCGCCAGTCCATGTGCTCGTCATTCCCAAGGGGCCCTATGTCTCGCTGGCGGATTTCGCTGCCCATGCGCCAGCCGAGCTCGTTGCTGGCTTCTTTCGCGCTGTGGGGGAGACCGCCCGCATCCTGGGGCTTGAAGACAGCGGCTACCGGATCCTCGCCAATGCCGGGCCGCACAGCCACCAGGAGGTGCCGCATCTTCATGTCCACATCTTTGGCGGTGCACCACTTGGACCCATGCTGGTGCGACGACCCACGGCTTGACTTGAAACCGTAACAGCGCTGTGGCGGCCCGGCTGCAGGGAGGATGTGGATGCTTTTCTGGCGTGTGAAGCCCCTCGATCTCATCCTCGAAACGGCCGAGAAGAAGGCCCTTGCGCGAACGCTTGGCGCCTTCCAGCTGACCATGCTGGGCATCGGGGCCATCATCGGGACGGGCATCTTCGTGCTGACAGCAGAAGCCGCCACCAAGGCGGGACCCGCCATGATGATCAGTTTCGTGATCGCAGCGTTCGTCTGTGCAGTCGCGGCCCTCTGCTACGCTGAGATGGCGGCCATGGTGCCCGTCTCCGGCTCGGCCTACACCTATTCCTATGCCACCATGGGGGAGCTTGTCGCTTGGGTGGTGGGCTGGGCTCTCGTGCTCGAATATACAGTGGCAGCCGCAGCAGTCTCGGTCGGCTGGTCTGGCTACATGGTAGGCCTGGTCCGCGAGCTCCTCGACATAAGATTGCCCCACGCCTTCGTCGCTGGGCCGTTCGAGCGCGACCCGGGCCTCATCAACCTGCCGGCGATGGGCATCGCGCTTCTCATTACGTGGCTGCTCGTCCTTGGAACGCGCGAAAGCGCCCGCTTCAACACCGCACTCGTCGTGGTCAAGCTCTCCGCGCTTGGCCTGTTCATCCTGCTCGCGGTGCCGGCAATCCAGGCGGAGAATTTCCAGCCCTTCATGCCGAACGGCTTTTTCGCCCGCAACGTGGTCGATCCGATTACGGGAAACGCAGTCACCGTGGGAGTTGCCGCCGCAGCCGCCTCGATCTTCTTCGCCTATGTCGGCTTTGACGCCGTCTCAACCGCAGCGGAGGAAACGGTCAACCCGCAGCGCAACCTCCCCATCGGCCTTGTGGGCTCGCTTGCCATCTGCACCCTCATCTATCTTCTGGTCGCAGGGGCTGCGACCGGGACAGTCGGCGCCCAGCCGGGTGGTGCACTTTCGCAATCGCGCGAGGCACTCGCCTTCGTGCTCCGGGAAATCGGGCACGGATGGGCCGGCGATCTCGTGGCCGTCGCAGCCGGGCTCGCCCTGCCTTCGGTCATCCTCATGATGATGTTCGGCCAGACCCGGATCTTCTTTGTTATGAGCCGCGACGGCCTGCTGCCGTCTGTCTTCTCCCGGCTCCACCCGCGCTACGGCACACCCCATGTGGTCACGCTGACAACGGGCGTCTTCGTTGCCCTCTTCGCTGCGCTCTTTCCGGTCGGCTCACTCGCGGACATCTCCAACTCGGGCACCCTGTTCGCTTTCTTCACGGTCGCTGTTGGCGTCATGATCCTCCGCCGTACCCAGCCAGAACGCGAGCGGCATTTTCGCACACCAGCGGTCTGGGTCATCGCCCCACTGGCGGCGGCTGGCTGCGTCTTCCTTTTCTTCCAGCTCTCCGGCGCGACCGAGCTCATGTTCGTTGGCTGGGCGGTAATCGGGCTTCTGGTCTATTACAGCTACGGCCGGAACCGCAGCCACATGGCAACTGCACTCCGCGGACAGACTGCCAGGTAGCAAATCCGGCCATTTGCCTTTTGCTGCGGCGCCTCCTATCCAGCGATGACCGGGCGCGTGATCGCGGGCTTGCGCTCTTGGGCGCTCCGCTGGCCCGAACACAAGCTAAGGCACCCCCCAATCATGCGCGGGGGCCCAACATGGAAGACATTCCTTGACCCGATTTGACACGCTCGGCCTCGCCGAGCCCGTCCGTCTTGCCCTTGGCAAGGCCGGCTACACGCATCCCACTCCGATCCAGCTTGCGGCCATCCCGCCGGCGATGGAGGGCCACGATCTCCTCGGCATCGCCCAGACCGGCACCGGCAAGACCGCAGCCTTCGCGCTTCCCATCCTCGACCGGCTCGCGCGCGACCCGGCGCACCGGCGCAAGCTTGCAACCCGAGTACTGGTGCTCTCCCCCACCCGCGAGCTTGCAACCCAGATCGCCGACAGCTTCCAGACCTACGGCGCTGGCCTCAAACTCCGCATCGAAACCATCTTCGGCGGCGTTCCCATCACCCGCCAGATGCGGATGACGGAAGCCGGCCTCGACATCCTGGTCGCAACCCCCGGCCGCCTGCTCGATTTGATCGACCGCGGCGCCCTGCTGCTCGATCATGTCCAGATCCTCGTCCTCGACGAGGCAGACCAGATGCTCGACCTCGGCTTCATCCATGCCTTGCATAAGCTCCACAGACTCTTGCCACGCCGGCGTCAGTCGCTGTTCTTCACAGCGACCATGCCACCAGCCATCCGCGCCCTTGCCGAGCGCTTCCTGCGCGATCCCGTCGAAGTGGCGGTTGCACCCGCGGCCACCCCCGCCGAGCGCGTCGCCCAGGGCATTGTCTTCGTGAACCAGGCGGAAAAACAGGCGCTGCTCACGCTCACGCTGCGCGACCCCGCCTATGCCAAGACGCTCGTCTTCACCCGCACCAAGCATGGGGCGGACCGGGTGGTCCGGCATCTCGAGGGGGCCGGTATCCGCGCGGCTGCCATCCATGGCAACAAGTCGCAGCCACAACGCGCACGCGCGCTCGACGCCTTCCGCAAGGGCCAGTTGCAGGCGCTGGTTGCAACCGACATCGCCGCGCGCGGTCTCGACATCGAAGGCGTCACCCATGTCATCAATTTCGAGCTGCCCAATGTGCCCGAGCAATATGTCCACCGGATCGGCCGCACCGCGCGCGCTGGCCGTGCGGGCGACGCCTTGAGCTTCTGCGCGCCTGACGAGCGCGCTTATCTCAAAGAAATTGAGAAGCTGACCCGGCAAAAGCTGGAAGCCGTGCCGCTTCCGGCCAATTTCGTCGCCGAGGCGGCGCGGTTGCCGAAGCCGGCGCCGGTACGCGCCGAACGCAGCGACGACCAGCGCCTTCCGGCACAGTGGAGAGAGGGACGCC
>NZ_JBRCLD010000063.1:0-13648 GCF_053487655.1 Thermaurantiacus sp.
GCAAAGCCGGGCGCGTTGAACAGCACGAAGTCCACGCGTGTCGCTGGCCCCGCCGCATTGTAGCGCACTGCCAGCGTCCAGCCATTTGCCTCGACCGTCGCTGCAATCACCGTCATGAGCGCATCCTGGCTGGAAGTCACATGCAGCGAGGCCATCGCGCCGCGATGGCCTCACACCCTGGGCTGGAATCCGGTCAGCTCGCCGAGAAGCGCATCAGCTTCAGCGCCTCGCTGTTGACGAGCGCCCCGCCCACGCGCCGGGTGGCGTAGAAGTGCACAAAAGGCTTGTTGGAGAAGGGGTCGCGCAGCACGGCCGTCTCGGTCCGCTCGGCAATCGTGTAGGCTGCCTTGAACTGCCCGAAGCCGATCGCAAGCGCATTTGCAGCAATGTCGGGCATCGCATCCACTTCGATCACGGGGTAGCCAAGAAGGGTGGCCGGCTGGTCGGCGGCAAGTGCCGGCTGCCAGATGAACTGTCCGGTTGAATCCTTGAATTTGCGGATGACTGAGAGCGTGTTTGAGTTCATGACCCAAGTCGCACCCTGCCGATAAGGTGCGCGGAGCGCGTGGACGAGGTCGATCAGCCGATCGGCCGGGTTCGCTGCCGGAAACGCGCCCGCCGCCCCTGAAGGCACATATTGCACGGTTCCAAACGGTCGAGTCGCGTCCCCAGTGGTCGCTACCGGATAGGTAAGGAAGCCCTTGGGCTGATCGGTGCCAGTGCCCGTCACAAAGGCCGTGCTCTCGGCGCGCGCGAAGTCAAGCGCAATCTCGCCCGCAAGCCAGGACTCGATATCAAACATGGCATCATCGAGCATCGCCTGCGTTGCGGCCGGGTTGGCGTAGAGTTCCCCCATCGGGATCACCACTTCCTGGAAAGTCGGCGTCCCCGTCTCGGGCCGCCCGGCGGACTCGCTCACCCAGCCGCTTGGAAATCCGCCCGTTGCAACCAGTCGGCGATAGCTCGACGTCCCCACTTTCACCAGATTGGCAAGGGTGCGGAAAGGCGAGATCGACCGCAGTGTCGACTCGATCATCTGATCGATCTCGCGCGGCACGGCCACCCCCCCATCACCGGGCACATTTCCCTGGAAGCGCTTCAGCTCAAGGCCGCTTTCCATCCCCTTTCTCAGGAAGCCATCAGCAAAGGCAGCCCGCTCGCCGTCGCGCGCCGAGCTTCCGGCAAGAGCAGGGCGGGCGCGTTCAACCGCCTGACGGCGAAGCCCGGCCAGTTCGGACTTGATTGCCTCGACGGATACCTTCATGGCCTCAAGCTCGGCCGCGTCGAACATGCTCGTGACGAATGTCGGTTGGGGCCCACAATCGGGCACGGCTGCGGCATCAGCTTTTGTTTCGTAGCTCATCTCTTTCTCCATGCTGCAGAAATGGGGAAGCCTTGCGCTGCCCCAGGGGTGCCCTCAGGGCAGGATGGCGGTCACGCGCGCGTGCGTATGCATCGGCAGGGTCACCACCGAACATTCAAGAAGCTCGAGCTTCAGGAGCTCACGCCCGCCTCCGGGAACAGGCCGCGCCTGCTTCACACGGTAGCCGAAGGAAAGCCCATCGACCGCCCGCGCCCGCAACAGCGCCAGCGCATCGCGCCCATCGCTGCAGTCCGGGCTGATCCGGGCTTCCATCCGAAGACCCGCTGCATCTTCGGTCAGGCTGATGACCCGGCCAATCGGCCGTTCCACATCATGCTGCCACAACAGCGGCACATCCGCCCTGCTGCCAGCGAAGGCCCCGCGGCGCACCACGTCACCTGCCCGGTCGGGCGTGTCGAACCGGCTCACATAGCCGCGCAAGAGAACGCCCTCGCTCATGCCGCGTCCCCCCCCTTTTGGCCGCCATGCCGCGGACCCCAGCCAAGCAGCTCACGCTTCTCATCAAGGCTCAGGAAGTCGGCTGCGGCCACATGCCGCCACAGCGCCTCCCGGTCCGACCAAAGCGCTGGAATGGCGTCGAGATCGGGTTCAATCCGCAGATCCGGCCACCAGCGGGCGAGATGGCGCGAAAAGCCGTCCGCAATGCGCCCGAGCAGCGGCAGAACTGTGAGCCGCCAGAGCGCGACATTGGCCTGGGCATAGTTCGCGTAGGTCGCGTCCCCAGGGAGGCCCAGCAGCATCGGCGGCACGCCGAAAGCCAGGGCCACTTCCCGGGCTGCTGCTTCCCGCGCCCGGCCGAAGTCGAGTTCGGCTGGTGTCAGGGCAAGCGGCTGCCACTTGAGACCACCTTCCAGCAGCAGCGGCCGGCCGGCATTGGCTGCGCCTTGGAACGCGCCTTCCACTTCCTCGCGCAGCCGGTCGAACTGCTCGGGCGAAAGGGGCGCGCCGTCCCTGGTTTCATGCACCAGCGCCCCCGACGGGCGGGCCGCATTGGCAATGAGCGATCGGTTCCACCGCGCCGCCGCATTGAGGAGCGCAACGGCATCCGCAGCCGCGCCGAGACAGCCCTGGCCCAAGTGATCATCGAGCGGATTGACAAGCTTCAGGTGGAGAAGCGGCACGCGCTCGCCATCCCAGTCCGCTGGAAAGCGCTGCACCCGGCTGCCGGCGCGATGCAGGAAGGCCTTTGGCCAGCCGTCGGCATCAAGCTCGATTTGGACTCGCTCAGGCCGCAGCGCCCAGGCCTCGGCAGGCTTGCCCAAATGGTCGAGCCCCAGCCCCACATAGGAATTGCCATGGAGCAGCAAGTGGGTTGCAATCGTCTCGCGCAGGCTGGGGGCCAGCAGCGCTACGGCCGGATGGTCGCCCCCTGCTACCATCAAGGGCGCATGGCCAAGGCTTTCCGCCACCAGCCGCACTGCCCGCTGGGCGATGGCGTTGCGGCCATAGGCCTCGTCCACGCGCGCTTCATAGGATGACGGCGGCTCGCTTGCACTCGTGCGCAGCCCGGCCGCAGCCGGGCGCGGCAAGCCCATGGCCTTGCGGGACAAGAGCGGCCAGCGCATCATTGCTTGTCCGGTTTGGCGTTGGGCAGGGGTCCGGCGGCAATCAGGCCGCCACCCACGATGAAGGAAATGGCCTGCGCCAGGTGCATCGCCTGCAGCGGGTCGCTGCCCAAGGTCACGGCGATCATGGCAAGGCCGACCCAAGTCGAGCCCTCACCCGCCCGCTGGCGCAGCCAGCAGAGGAATCCTTCCATCCGTCTGTCCTTTGCTAACGCGGACACGCGCCGCGATATTCCTCGAGGTCGGCCTCAGATGGCCCGCAACCCCGGCGCTGCGGTCACGGGCTGCAGCATCAGCTCGGTTATCGCCCATACCAGCGCGTCTGCCCGGTCCGGCGAGCTCCCGGGGCCGCGATAGGCGCCACCGGCAATCAACCCGCACAGCTGATCTTCAAGCTCGGGAAACGGCCGAGCATGCGCGACAAGGCCACGCGCATAAAGCGTTGCAACCGGCTCGGCACGCGCCACCTTGCCGAGGCTTGCACGCACTGGCTTCAGTGGCAGCCGGCCATGGCCTCCGGCTTCGAGAACTTGCTCGACCATCCGCCCGCCCTGGTTGACTTCAACCACGATGCAGTCGGCCGCATGCCGGGCATGGGCCGAGACCACAGCTGCAGCCCAGTCTTCCGGAGCCGCATCGGGCAGGCTGCAATCGGCAAGCACATAGGCCTTGCCGTCACCATCGCGCCCCGCAACGATAATGCCACAGGTTCCCGGGCCGGCCGGCGGGTCAACGCCCACCACCACCCGCACCAACGCTCCTTGCGGCACCATGCGGCAGCGCTCCAGCCCGTCTCGGCTCCAAAGCGCGCCCTCGACCCGCTCGAGGAGCTCACCGGCCAGCTCCTGCCGGCCCAGCGCCGTGCCAGCATAGCCGGCCTCCATGTCCAGAAGATAGGAGCGAGGCAGGTTCACTCGGTTATCGAACGTCGACCCTCGGCTCAAGACCAGGCCCTCCATGCGCGTCAGCTCACGCAGGAAGGCTGTCGGTCGCGGTGTCGTCGTCACCACCACGCGCGGCCGCTTGCCCAGCCTCAGGGCCATCCGCAGATTGTCCCAGGCCGGGCGCGGCCGGCTCCAGGCTGCGATCTCGTCGCACCAGGCAGCGTGAAACTGCGGGCCTCGCAGCGAGTCCGCCTCTCCTGCCGAGAACAGGGTTGCCATCGAGCCATTCGGCCAGAGAAGCTCCCGCTTCGAGCGCAGGAACAAGGGGCGGTTGCTATCACGCGCAGTCCCAAGAATGCCGGAGTCCCCGCGCACCATCACGGCTTCCGCATCATGCAGCGTCGTCCCAACGAGTGCGATCCGGCACCCCGGTGTCATCAGCGCCTCGCGGTTCACCCACTCGGCACCCGCCCGCGTCTTGCCAAAGCCCCGGCCAGCAAGAATGAGCCAGACCGCCCAGTCGCCTTCGGGTGCCAGCTGCGGCGGCCGCGCCCGGAACCGCCAGTCGGCAAGAAGCCGCAACTGGTCTTGGACGGGAACATTAGCAAGGCACGCTGCCCGCGCATCGGGCGGCAACACGGCCAGCCGCTCCATGAGGGACCCATTCGGCTTCAGGGGCGCAAGCTCGGTCCGATTGCGCGCGTCGGGGTTCTCATCCCCCACACTCTGTAGCTCCCACCAAACCCCAACCGAAAGGCCGCAACAGCCGCTCGCAAAGGGGCCGCCGCAGACGCCAGCAGACATCCACGGCGGCCTCAGGTACCGGCCGTCAGCGCCATGCCACTGCAGCCGGAGCGCTCGGGAGGAGAGGCGCTCCAGACCCAATTCCGGAGCGTGACCGATTCCCTATACCATATCGTTACGCTTGTCAAGCAGAGATTTGTCCAATCTGGTTTTCATAATGTGCAGCCAGCCGATCGAGTGCAATCCCCAGCACCAGCTTCCCGGATCGCGCCGGCCACCGAAGTCCACGCTCTGCGGCCTCCAGCCCTTCAGCCTCGCACACCACCCGCCACAGGATATCGGCAAGACCAGGGCCAACAGCCTCCATCGCAGCATGAAAGCGAGTCCGAGCCCCAACGCTTCCCATCGCCTGCGTCTGCGCCCAGCTGCCGGCGCTGCGGCGCGCTGCTGGCACGGCCATGTCCCAGCGCATCGTCACGCGCGGCGAAAGCTGGGCTGCATGATAGTCACGGCGCAACCGCTCGCCAGCTGCCACCTGCCGGCCACTCAGCAAATTCCGCCGCGAAAGCCAGCTGAGCGGCGACTCATCGAGGTTCACATGCACCAGCTGCCGGTCCACGGCATCGGCTGGCGCCAGACGCTTCCGGCCAAGGGTCCGGTTCGGATATGCTTTCGGGTCAATCACAGCGATCTCCACTCGACAGAGGCTCGCGCTTGTGCCATATTGGCAAAGCTGTAGGAAATAGAGAAACCAATTCAGATTGCCCGGGAAGGCCATCGTGACATCACGCCTGCGCGAACTCCGGAAGGCCCGTGGCATGACCCTTGCCGAGCTGGCAGCGCGCTGCTCGCCGCCCACCACGGCTGTCACCATCGGCCGGCTTGAGACCGGCATGCGCCAGTTGTCGCTTCCATGGATGGAGCGTCTTGCCGCCGCGCTCGGGATCGAGCCTGCCGACCTCCTGCCCTCCCAGTCGACAACCAGCCTCGCCGTTGCCGCAATCCTCGGCCGCGATGGTCCGGCTGCCCCCTCCGCCCCCCTCACGACTCCCCTTCCAGTCCCAGTCGCTGGGGCGATTGCCCTCCTCGTCCAGGCCTCTGCTGGAGACTATCGCGCCGGGGACACACTCTGGCTTGAGCAGCTCCCGCCCGAGCGTTTTTCGGAGGCCGTCAATACCGACATCCTCGCCCCGCGTCCGGTCGGCCGCTTCGCCTTCGGCCGACTCGCCGCCATCGAAGGCGCCCGCCTCCAGATCCTCCCGCCCGCGCCCGGCAGCCGCCAGGTCATCGTCTCCGATCCCCCCTGGATCGGCCGCGCCCTCACCCTCATCCGCCGCCTCTGACCCGGCGCCGTCGGTCGGGTTCACAGTCCGCGGCACCCTTGCAGCTGCGGCCTGACCCGGGGCCCCCACAAAGCGGGCTTCGCAGCCGTCCCCTCGCGCCGGCCGGGCTTGCGCGGAGTCGGGAATCCCGCTTCGCTGGCTCCTGCCCGCTACAGCCGCGGCAAGGTCACGCCGCGCTGGCCCTGATATTTCCCCGCCCGGTCGGCGTAGCTCGTCTCACATACTCCCTCACCTTTGAGGAACAGGAACTGGCACGCCCCCTCATTGGCGTAGATCTTCGCCGGCAATGGCGTCGTGTTGGAGAATTCCAAAGTCACATGCCCCTCCCACTCCGGCTCAAGCGGAGTCACATTCACAATAATTCCGCATCGCGCATAGGTGCTCTTGCCAAGACAGATGACAAGAACATCACGCGGAATCCGAAAATATTCGACCGTGCGCGCCAGCACAAAGGAATTGGGAGGAATGACACACACATCCTGCTTCCGGTCAACAAAACTCGCAGCCGAAAACGCTTTCGGATCGACAAGCGCATTGTCCACATTGGTAAAGATTTTGAACTCGTCGGCGACGCGCGCATCATAACCATAGGAGGAAAGCCCGTAGGAGATGCATCCTTCCCGCCGTTGCGCCTCAACAAAGGGCGCGATCATCCCCCGCTCCAGGGCCTGGGCGCGAATCCAGCTGTCCGGCATGATGCCCACGCAATCCTCCTATTGCCGGATGTGGAGAACGCAGATGAGCGTGAACAGCCGTCGCGCGGTGTCGAAATCCATTTCCACCTTCCCTTCCAGACGCTCGCGAAGGAGCGTCGCTGCATCGTTGTGAATGCCCCGCCGTGCCATGTCGATGGTCTCGATCGCACTTGGCGAGGCATTGCGGATCGCCTTGTAATAGCTGTCGCAAATCGCGAAGTAGGAACGGATTGTCCGCTGGAACGGTGCCAGCCGCAGCTGCACTGACCCAAGCGGCGTCCGCGCCTCGTCCGAGAGATCCATGACAAGGCGCCCCTCCTCGACCCGCAGCAGCAGCCGGTAGGGCCCGTCATGGGCGATCCCAAGCGGCCGGAAGCAATTGCCCTCAAGAAGGTCGAAGATCGCCACCCGTCGCTCCTGCTCGACATCGGCATTGCGCCAGATGACGGTCCGTTCGTCGAGCTCGATCGAAATGATCCGGTGGCTCTCGAGCAAGGTGTTCTGCTTCCGTATCCCACCCCTGCCTAGGGGGTCGGGCCGGCCAGGTGCAAGCAGCTGGTCTGAAAAGCGGCCTCAGAAGGCCGGTTCGCTTCCTGGCGGCGTATGGATTCCGCACTCGGTCTTGTCCCAGCCGCGCCAGCGGCCAGCGCGCGGGTCTTCGCCGGGCAGCACTTTCGTCGTGCACGGCATGCAGCCGATGGAGGGATAGCCTTCCGCCACCAGCGGATGCGGTGGCAGCCGCCGCTCGGCAGCCCGCGCCCGGAGCATTTCCGGCGACCAGTCGGCAAGTGGGTTGATCTTCAGTCGCGCCCCATCGGCCTCCACTTTGGCAAGTCCTGCACGCGTGTCCGCCTGGAACCGCTTGCGCCCGGAAATCCAGCTGTCGAAGGCAAGAAGCGCGCGCGCGAGCGGCTGCACCTTGCGCACAGCGCAGCATCCATCCGGGTCGTAACTCCACCTGAGCCCCTTCCCATCCACTCGGGCGAGTTCCTGCGGCTCGGGCCGGATCCAGCGCACATCCGAAAGCCGCAGGTGCGAAGCCAGCTCCCGCGCATAGGCCAGAGTCTCGGGAAACAGCCGGCCGGTGTCTACGAACAGCACGGGCACGCGCCGATCCACCTCGGCAACCAGATCAAGAAGAACCGCCGACTCCGCGCCAAAGGAAGAGACAACCGCCACCCGGCCCCAGGCCCGGTCGCTGAGCACATGAGCGATGAGCGCTTCAGCGGACGCGTTTGCGGCATGCGCTGCAAGCCAGGCAGCATCCGCAGGCCCAAACCGCTGCAGCTCAGCCTCGGGTGTTGCCATGCCGCACGTCAAACGCCGCCGGGCGCCCGTCGGCCGCCCGCTGGTAGAAGAAGGTCCAGCGTGCCAGTGCCACCTCGGCTGCTTCTCTTGGGATCGGCCGCTCCGGCGCAACCGAGGAGAATCCGGCCCGCGCAAGGAAGATGAGCTGGTCGACAGTCACGTCCCCCACGGCCCGCACGTCGCCAGCAAAGCCCATCTCGCGCAAGATCCGCGCCGAGGAATAGCCTCGCCCATCCCGAAAGCGGGGAAAGACAATCCCGATGATCCCGAGATTGCCGAGCCCGGCTTGCGCCCGCACGTCCTCGCCAGGTGCGATGAGAAGCTCGGGCGCGCCTGCGCGCGCGCGCGCATCGAGCGCCAGCACGCCTGCGTCCAGCAACTCAGCCATAGACTGCTTCCTTGAACGGCTGCACGCCGAGCCGCCGGAACGTGTCGAGGAAGCGCTCGCCTGGCTGCCGTTCGCGCAAATAAAGCTCGGTCACGGTCTCGACGGCCTTCACCACCCCGTCTTCGGTGAATCCGGGTCCCAGGATCTGGCCCATGCTCGCGTCCTCGGCACCCGAGCCCCCCAGCAGCAGCTGGTAATTCTCCACCCCTTTGCGGTCGACTCCGAGGATCCCGATATGCCCGGCATGGTGATGGCCGCAGCCATTGATGCAGCCGGAGACCTTGATCTTGAGTTCGCCAAGCTCAGCCTCACGGTTTCGCAGACGGTCGGCCACCTTCATGGCCACGGGGATCGAACGTGCGTTGGCAAGCGTGCAATAGTCGAGCCCGGGGCATGAGATGACATCGCTTGCAAGGTCGAGATTGGCCTCCGCCAGCCCCACCGCCGAAAGCCGGTCGAAGACAGCCCGCAGATCTGCTGCGCGCACATGCGCAAGCACGAGATTCTGGGCATGCGTCACCCGCACTTCATCAAAGCTGAACTGCTCGGCAAGGTCGGCCACCGCTTCCATTTGCGCTGCACTTGCGTCCCCCGGTATCCCACCCTTGGGCTTCAGCGAAATATTGACGATGCGGTAGCCTCGCATCTTGTGCGGCAGAACTTGCCGGGCAACCCAGCGCGCAAACTGCGGGTCGCCATCATCCGCCACTTCATCGCAAAGCCCGGCTTGAAACGGCGGGTCCCTAAAAAAGCTTGCAATCCGCGCAAGCTCTGCCTCAGGCGCATCGACCCCGAGACGCAACAGCTGCGCATGCTCGGCCTCAACCGCTTCAGCAAAAGCCTCAGCCCCCATGTCATGGACCAGGATCTTGATCCGCGCCTTGTAGATATTGTCCCGCCGCCCGAAGCGGTTGTAGACGCGCAAGATCGCCTCACAGAAGGAGAGAAACTCCCCGGCCGGCAGGAATTCCCGAATGCAGGGAGCAACAAAGGGAGTGCGCCCCATCCCGCCGCCCACGAACACCCGGAAGCCGAGCACGCCGTCGCAGCGCAGCAGTTGCAGCCCAATGTCGTGGAAGCGGATTGCCGCCCGGTCGACCGCGCTCCCGGTGAGCGCGATCTTGAACTTGCGCGGCAAGTAGCTGAATTCGGGATGCAAGCTCGACCATTGCCGCAGCAGCTCCGCCCAGGGCCGCGGGTCCGCCACTTCATCGGCTGCCGCACCGGCATATTGGTCCGATGAAATATTGCGGATGCAATTGCCACTGGTCTGGATCGCATGCATCTCAACCGCTGCCAGATCCGCCAGAAGATCTGGCGCTTCCTCAAGCTTTATCCAGTTGAACTGAATGTTCTGTCGAGTCGTGAAGTGGCCATAGCCCCGGTCGTAGCGCCGGGCGACGTGCGCGAGCATCCGCAGCTGCCGGGACGAAAGCATCCCATAAGGGATGGCCACGCGCAGCATGTAGGCATGGAGCTGGAGATAAAGCCCGTTCTTGAGCCTCAGCGGCTTGAAATGGTCTTCATCGAGCGCACCGGAAAGCCGCCGTGCCACCTGGTCACGAAACTCGGCAACGCGCGCCTCCACAATCGCCTGGTCGATGGCATCATAGCGGTACATCAGCGCCAGTCCCTTCCCGGCCGTGCAAGATCAGGCCTCACCGTCGGCCCGAAGGCGCGGATTCGCTCGCGCACGTGGCAAGGCCGCGGCCGCCCGTCCGGCCCGGCTTCGGCATCGACGAGGGCAAGATCATTGACCTGCTCTGCAACTGCTTCGCGCGCCAGCACCGCCTCGCCGTCCGCGGCTTCGAGCAGCACCGCCTCGCCCACATCCGGGCTCCAGCGATCGCCCGCCCACCAGATCACTTCCCCCGTGCGCGCCCGATTGCCAGTGAGAAGCTTCATGCAGCCACCTCCAGTGCTGCAAGCCCCAGCAAATCCTCGGCATTGGCAAGGCCAGCCACCCGCCCGACAACCAGGAGGGCCGGGCTTTCAACACCCGCGCGCACGACCGCATCGCCAAGATCGGCCAGAAGCGTGCGCATCGCCCGGCCGCCTGCAAGCGTCCCCCGCTCGAGAATGGCAACCGGCATGTCAGGAGAGACGCCGTCCGCCATCAGCTTCTCGGCAATCATTCCCGCCGTCTTCACTCCCATGTAGACGACAAGCGTGCGCCCAGGCCCGGCAAGCCCGCGCCAGTTCTGCGCGCGCAGGCCCTGGCAGGTGCCAGCAACGAAACTGACCGCAGAAGCAAAGTCGCGGTGGGTAAGAGGCAAATGCGCCTCTGCGGCACAGCCAAGCGCCGAGGACACTCCCGGCACCACCTCAACTGGCACGCCAGCAGCGACACAGGCCGCCACTTCCTCACCCCCCCGGCCGAAGATGAAGGGGTCACCGCCCTTCAGCCGCACGACAGCAAGCCCAGCCCGCGCCTCCGCAACCAGCAGCGCGTTGATCGCGTCCTGCGGCAGGGTGTGGCGGTCGCGCGCCTTGGCAACAGACACCCGGCGCGCATGGGCAGGCGCAAGGGAGAGCACGTCCGGGTTGATCAGCCCGTCATGGACCACGAGGTCGGCTTCCCCCAGCACCTTCACCGCCCGCAGGGTCAGGAGGTCAGGCGCACCCGGCCCGGCCCCGACAAGATGGACTCGCCCGCCCTTGCCGACACGCCCGTCCTTGCCGATACGCCCGTCCTTGCCGACACGTCCGTCCATCTTGCCCATGGCATCGGCTTTCAACAGAATGTGCGCGCGGCTCCAGCCAGACCATCTTGCCCCCCGCCAAGCCGGCCTACGCCGCCTTTGCGCCTTCGAGCGACGCCTGCAGCCTCTTGGCCTTCTCCCCCGCGGCACGGTAAGACATTGGCATGCACGCGCCCGATCCCGAGGCGCGGCCCGCCCGGGGCCGCCGGCTCACTCGCCTGGCCGCAGTCGCAGCCGGCGTCATCCTCCTCGCCGCCATCGGTGCTGCCCTCGCCTGGGGCGCCATCTTCCGCAACCTGCCCAATGCCGAGCGGCTTGCCACCTACCAGCCGCCGCTCCCCACGCAAGTCCGTGCAGCGACAGGCGAGCCCCTGTTCAGCTTCGCGCGCGAGCGGCGGATTTTCCTGCCCTATGAGGAAATCCCGAAGGTCGTCATCGACGCCTTCCTCTCCGCCGAAGACAAGACCTTCTTCAGCCACGGCGGTCTCGACTTTCCCGGCATTGCAACGGCGATTGTGACCAATATCCGCGGGCTCTTCTCAGGCCAGTCCCGCCCTGTCGGCGCTTCCACCATCACCCAGCAGGTCGCCAAAAACCTGCTCCTTTCCAACGAGGTCACGCTCACGCGCAAGATCCGCGAGGCCGTGCTCGCCCGCCGGATCGAGTCGATCCTCACCAAGGAACAGATTCTCGAACTCTACTTGAACGAGATCTTCTTCGGCCGGAACGCCTATGGTGTGGAGGCCGCTGCCCGCACTTGGTTCGGCAAGTCCGCCTCCGATCTTGCCCCGCACGAGGCCGCCTTCCTTGCCAGCCTTCCCAAGGCGCCGTCCGCCTTCGACCCCCGCCGCAACTATGCCCGCGCGCTTGAGCGCCGCAACTGGGTGCTGAGCGAAATGGTCGCCAACGGCAAGCTCCCGGCGCAACAGCTTGCAGCCCTTCAGGCACGCCCGATCGCGGTCGCAGAGGAATCCCGCGCCGCCGCCAATGTCGCGCCCTACGGGAGCTTCTTCATGGAAGAAGTCCGCCGCCAGTTGATCGAGCGGTTCGGTGAGACTGCCGAGGATGGCCCCAACAGCCTTTATGCTGGCGGGCTCTGGGTCCGCACCACCATCGATCCTGAAATCCAGAAGGCCGCGGAAGCCGCGCTGCGCGATGGCCTCGTCCGCTACGACCGTGTGCGCGGCTGGCGCGGTCCGGCTGCCACCATCGCCCTTGGTGAGGGCTGGCAGAAGCGCCTGCGCGCGCTGAACCTCCCGGTCGGCTACGACAGCTGGCGCGCTGCCGTCATCCTGGCGCGGCAGCCGGGCGGCTTCCGCCTGGGCTTTGGGGACGGCAGCACTGGCACCCTCTATGCCGGCGATGCCATGATGGCGCGCGGCGGCATCCCTGCCTACCAGCAGCTCAAGCCCGGTGATGTCGTCCCGGTTGCGCCCACGGGTGCTGGAAGCTATGCCTTGCGGCAGATCCCCCTCATCTCCGGGGCCCTTGTCGTCCAGGAAGCCCACACTGGCCGTGTCCTCGCCATGGTCGGAGGCTTTGATTCGCGCGGCTCGAGCTTCAACCGGGCAACGCAAGCCCAGCGCCAGCCGGGCTCCACCTTCAAGCCCTTCGTCTACGCCGCCGCACTCGACAATGGCATGACGCCAGCAAGCCTTGTCTCGGATGGCACCTTCTGTGTCTACCAGTCGGCCCGCCTGGGGCGCAAATGCTTCCGCAACTTCGGTGGCGGCTCGGCCGGGCTTCAGACCATGCGCTGGGGCCTTGAGCAGTCCCGCAACCTGATGACCGTGCGCATCGCCTCCCAGACCGGCATGGACAAGGTGGTGAAAACTGCGCGCGAACTCGGAATCGGGGACTATCAGCCTGTCCTTGCCATCGCGCTTGGCGCCGGCGAGACCACGCCGATGAAACTCGTCAATGCCTATTCGATCCTGGTCAATGGCGGCAAGGAAATCACACCGGTCCTGTTCGACCTCGTCCAAGACCGGGAGGGCAAGCCCATCTTCCAGGCTGACAGGCGCCGCTGCGATGATTGCCGCGCTGCCTGGAAGGGCCAGGCCATGCCAAGGCCAGTGGATACGCGCCGCCAGGTCATCGACGCCCGCACTGCGTTCCAGGTGGTCCACATGCTCGAAGGCGTCGTCGAGCGCGGCACGGCCACGCGCCTCAACAACCTCGGGGTCCCGATCATGGGCAAGACGGGCACCACCACTGGGCCCAAGGATGTCTGGTTCGTCGGCGGCACCCCCCAAATCGTCGCTGGGCTCTACATGGGCTTTGACCAGCCGCAGAATCTCGGCGGTTGGGTCCAGGGCGGCAATGTCGCAGTTCCCATCTGGCGCAACTTCTACACGGCCGTCTGGAGCGAGTCCGAGCGCACGCCGACGCCCTTCATAGCACCGGCCGGCATCCGCATGGTCCGGATAGATCGCCGCTCCGGCCGCCGCGTCTTTGGCACCTGGCCGTCGGATGCGCCCAAGGCTGCCGTCATCTGGGAAGCCTTCAAGCCCGAGACCGAGCCACGCCGCATTGTGAGCGCGCCCGCACCCACGCGCGCCACCCCGAAAAAGGTCGTCCGCACCATCCGGACCGATCGGGACTTCCTCGCCCAACAGGGCGGACTTTACTGAAC